>JAITAX010000142.1 GCA_031283865.1 Eubacteriales Family XIII. Incertae Sedis bacterium | reverse complement strand
TCGGCATAACGCGCGAACGCTTTGCGGCGCTCGACGCAGTCCGGCCCGGCTATCTGCGCGTGCTGGCCCTTTCCGAAAAGGGCGGCGGCATCCTGCGCCGCGTCAAAGCCTGTACGGATATCCCCATCATAACGAAACTGCACAGGCGGGACACGGTCTCGGCTTCGCCGGCGGCGGAGCTGCTCGCGCTCGACATACTGGCATCCGACATCTACAATTTGATCGGCGACGGCGCCATGCGCGCAGGCTCCGACTACAGGAAGCATCCCTTTGTTCTCGACGGAGGCCGGATTGCGACCGCTGCCGCGCAAACGCATAAATAACGGTCGCCGCGCAGGGCTTGCGATCCCTTTTTGACGGGCTTTTGTTTTTTTGTCCTTGAATCCCGGACGCCCGGCCGGTAAAATAAAGAAAAGTAATTTTGCATCTGTTCATGAATCGTAACCATGAAAGGAAAAAGCAATGAAAGTATTGGTTATCAATTGTGGCAGTTCGTCACTGAAGTATCAGATATTGGACATGACCGGCGAGGCCCTCTTAGCCAAGGGTTTGGTCGAAAGGATCGGCATCGAGGGTTCTGCGCTCACGCACGAAAAGACCGGTTTGGACGATAAATTCAAACTCATAACGCCTATGGAAAGTCACAAGGAAGCCATCGGGCATGTGATCGACGCCCTGCTCGACAAGGAACACGGGGTCATATCCTCCATGCGCGACATCGGCGCGGTCGGGCATAGGGTGGTCCACGCCGGCGAGAAGTACGCGAGTTCCGTACCGATCAACGACAGCGTTATCAGCGCGCTCGAGGAATGCGTCGAGCTTGCGCCGCTGCACAATCCCCCCAACCTGCTCGGCATCAGGGCTTGCAGCGAATTGATGCCCGAAACGCCCATGGTCGCCGTGTTCGACACGGCTTTCCATCAGACGATGCCGCAGGAGGCATATATTTACGCGCTGCCCTACAGATATTACGAAAAATACAAGGTTCGCCGCTACGGTTTTCACGGCACGAGCCACAAATACGTCGCGGAGCGGGCCTCGGTCATGCTCGGCGTGCATCTGAACGATCTCAAGATCATCACCTGCCATCTGGGCAACGGCGCCAGCGTGACGGCCATCAAGCGCGGCAGGTGCGTCGACACCTCCATGGGCTTCACGCCGCTTGAGGGCCTCGTCATGGGTACGCGTTCCGGCGATCTCGACCCCGCCATCGTGTCTTTCATCCGCGATAAGGAGGGCATCCACCTCCACGATGTCATAGACGTGCTGAACAAGGAATCGGGCGTGCTGGGCATCTCCGGCGTCAGCAGCGACTTCCGCGATCTCGAAGCGGCCGTGGAGGAGGGCAACGAAAGGGCCTCCCTCGCCATCAAGGTGTTCGCGCATAAGGTGCGTTTCTACATCGGCGCCTACATCGCCGAAATGAACGGCGTGGACGCCATCGTATTCACGGCGGGGCTCGGCGAGAACAGCGCCCGTATGCGCAGCGTCATCTGCTCCGAACTCGGCAATCTCGGCATCAAACTCGACCTCGTGAAGAACAACGTCAGGGGCAAGGAAACCATCATCAGCCGCGACGATTCCAAGGTCGCGATTCTGCTGATTCCGACGAACGAGGAGTTGATGATCGCGCGGGACACCTACAGGCTCACGCGCTGAGTTCGTTTGCGAGCCGCCGCAACAAAGAACAGGGTCGCGTCCCGAACGCGGCCCTGTTTTTGCGCGTTTTGCTCCGTAAGAATTGAATATACTTTCCCGAGATGATATAATAACATCAGTTACTTCGAAAAAAAAACAGGGGAGCGGGCTCGTTCGAGAGGGGAAACTCGGGCGAGGGTTTGAGATTGAGGAGGTGAAACATCCGACCTGTTTTTGCGCTTTTTTGAGGCCGCTTCCTTGCCTGCGGGCTTCGCGAGCGGTCGGGGATGATATTTGGGAAAGGGATGACGACAATGAAAAATCTAAAAATTTCCGTGAAGCTGATTATCGCATTCGGCGTTGTCGTGCTATTGACACTCACAATGGGAATTATATCCATTAAGTTTACGAGCAGCATGGAAGATGATTACAGTAAATTGGTGGAGCGGGACACAAACTCGATAAACGCCCTCGGAAACGTGCGGGCCTCGCTGTACAGCGAGCGCTCCGAACTGCGCGCCGCGATGATCTACATTCAGCGCAGCGATTCCGCCGGCGTTCAAAAGACCGTAGAGTCATACAATAATCTGAAAGAAACGACGAGATCGAGCATGGACGCCTACAACGCGACGCTCGTAACGGATGAGGGGCATCGCCTTTTCGCGGAATTTGAGGGCGAATACGCGAATTACTCCGACGCTGCGGCGTCCTTTCTGTCCGCTGTGAACGCGGCGGCGGACAACGAACGCCTGTACGCGCTTTTGCAATCCTGCGCGGATGCGGTGGAACCCGCCATCGAAACCGTGGACGGCATGACGACGGCGCGATTCAAGAACACGCAGGAGAAAAGCGACGCGCTGTCCATGCGTTCCGTGGTTAGCATACGTGTCACCATCGGCATTTTGGCCGCCGCGGTACTCATATCCATCTGTCTTGCCGTATATATTTCCGCCTTGATCACGAAGCCCTTGGCCCTCATGAAAGGCCTCCTTACGAAAGTCGGCGAAACCGGCGACCTCGCGTTCGACGCGGAGCAGATGCGCAGCGTCAAGGCGGCGGCGGTGTTCAAGGACGAGATCGCGCAGTCCATAGCGGCCTTTGTCAAGACGATGGAGCAGTTTGCGTACTATGGGAAATGCCTCAGCGCGGTGGCCGACCGGGACCTCACCGTGAAAGTTCGCACCTTGAGCGATTCGGATACCTGCGGCGTCGCGCTGAAGCATATGCTGGCAAATCTGAATGACATATTCGGGGAGATCAGCATGTCCGCGTCACAGGTCGCCTCCGGCTCATCGCAGATCGCTCAAGCCTCGACCAATCTGGCTACGGGCGCAAGCGAACAGGCCGCGACCATCGAGGAATTTACGGCCACGGTGACGGAGGTCCACCGGATGGCCGACGAAAACACCGCGATGGCCACAGATGTGTTGCAGGATGTGCGGGAATCCGGCCGCATGATGGGCGAGTGCGTGAACGAGATGGATCGCATGTTGCACGCCATGCAGGATATAGACGAAAAATCGCAGCACATCTCCAACGTCATCAAGGTGATAGACGAGATCGCTTTCCAGACGAATATCCTGGCCCTGAACGCGGCTGTGGAAGCCGCGCGCGCCGGGCAGCACGGAAAGGGTTTCGCCGTCGTTTCGGATGAGGTGCGCAACCTCGCGTCCAAGTCGGCCGGCGCGGCGAAAGAAACGGCGGAACTGATCGAAAGCAGCCTGCTCAGCGTTACCGAGGGCAATACAATCGTAGCCAAGGTGAACGACAGCCTGCAGGCCGTCGGCACCATCTCCGACAAGAACGCCGCGTCCGTGGAGAAGCTGTACAGCGGCTCCACGAAGCAGAGCGGTTCTATGGCCGAGATCAACACGGCGATTACGCAACTGTCCTCCGTCGTGCAGGCCAATTCGGCCACGGCTGAGGAAACGGCGGCCTCCTCCGAGGAGATGTCTTCCCAGTCCGTCACGCTGAACAGCATCGTGAACCGGTTCAAGGTGGAGCGCTCGGGCCTGCAACCCGCGTCGTTCACGTCTTCGCGCACAGACGCGGACCGCGGCGCGGGCGCGGCGCGGGAAGCGGATGCGAGCAAGGTGATTTCGCTGTTCGACGGCGACGACAAGTATTGAGGCCGGCTGCCGCAGCTGTGCGCGTTTGTAATGAAATTGTAATAAAAAACAGAATTGACAAGAACGCAAACAAGTGCTATGATTGCATTCATACGAAACCTATGACGAGGAAGTAAAATCGCGAAGCGGTCATACAGCGAGTTCGGGCCGGTGGAAGCCGAACGGATGCAGCCGCGAACAAATGGGCCTCTGAGGGCAAAGCGAAAGGCGGGCGTTTGCCGCCGAGTAGCGGCGACGCGTAACCTGCGTGATCGGGTTAAGGGTGTGACAGCACTCTGCAGAGTGGACGCGCGACGCGCGTCAAACAAGGTGGCACCGCAGGCATACGCCTGTCCTTGTACTTATGAGGACAGGCGTTTTTTGTTTCACGGTGCGCGGCGCGGGCAGAGAACCCCTTTCATCGTTACAGCGGTCGCCCGTCCGGCTTCGATTCGGGCGGCGCAAAGCCGAAAGGAGAAAAAAATGAGCAAGAAAGACAACATCCCCTACAAGATTTACCTGAGCGAGCAAGAGAGTCCCAAGGCGTGGTACAATGTCCGCGCGGAGATGAAGACGGCGCACCGTCCGATCCTGCATCCCGGCACGCACAAGCCCGTGACGGAGGAGGACCTGCGTCCCGTGTTCTGCGACGAGCTTGTCAAGCAGGAGCTGAACGACAAGGACAGCTTCATCGAGATTCCCGCGTCGATACGCGACTTCTACAAGATGTACCGCCCGTCGCCGCTCGTGCGCGCGCGCTTCCTCGAACAGGCCCTGCAGACCCCGGCGCGGATCTACTACAAATACGAGGGCGGCAACACCTCGGGCAGCCACAAGCTCAACTCCGCAATCGCGCAGGCCTACTACGCGAAAGCGCAGGGGCTCAAGGGCGTCACGACCGAAACGGGGGCCGGGCAATGGGGTACGGCGCTCTCTATGGCCTGCGGCTACTTCGATCTGGACTGCCGCGTGTACATGGTGAAAGTTTCGGCGGAGCAGAAGCCCTACCGCAAGATCGTCATGGAAACCTACGGCGCGAATGTCACGCCGTCGCCCTCCGACACGACGAACATCGGCAGGAAGATGTTGGCGGACGATCCGAACACGACGGGCAGCCTCGGCTGCGCCATCTCGGAGGCCGTGGAGGCCGCCGTATCCGCGGAAGGCTACAAATACGTGCTCGGCAGCGTGCTGAATCAAGTGCTGATCCATCAGTCCGTCATCGGCCTCGAGGCCAAGGCCGCGCTCGAACGATACGACGCGTATCCGGACATCCTGATCGGCTGCGCGGGCGGCGGCTCGAACCTCGGCGGTCTGATGGCGCCCTTTATGGCGGACAGGCTGGCCGGGAAAAAATCGCCGCGCTTCATAGCCGTCGAACCCGCTTCCTGCCCGTCAATGACGCGCGGACGCTTTGCCTACGACTTCTGCGATACGGGGATGGTTACGCCGCTCGCGAAGATGTACACCTTGGGTGCCTCTTTCATCCCCGCGTCGAACCACGCGGGCGGACTGCGCTACCACGGCATGAGCCCCATATTGTCGCAGCTTTACCACGACGGGTATCTGGATGAGGCCAGAGCCGTCGGGCAGCGCAGCGTGTTCGAGGCCGCCGGGCTCTTCGCGAAAGTCGAGGGCCTGCTGCCGGCGCCGGAGTCGGCCCACGCGATTCGCGTAACCATCGACGAGGCGCTGAAGTGCAGGGAGAGCGGCGAGGAAAAGACGATCCTCTTCGGATTGACCGGCACGGGGTATTTCGACCTCGCGGCCTACGCGCAGTACAACGACGGCACGATGGAGGATTACATCCCGACCGACGCGGATCTCGCGCGCGGCTTCGCGGGCCTGCCCGATGTGAGCGACGCGGAGTAAGGGCGCGCCGCATACGGGATAAAGACGGGATATTCGGGTGGCTTCGGGCGCTTCTTTCGGGCCGGGCGGCGTGTCGCCGCCCGGCCCGTGCGCGTCTCAGGGCGCGTAATGTATGCGTTGGTCGAAGATGTTCTTTTCCGCGACGGGCGGCGGCGCGACGGGGTAGTTCCCGCTGAAGCAGGCGTCGCAGACAGGGCAGCCGCCGCAGCGCTCCAGCACGTCCCTGAGCGCGTCCTTGGACAGGTATGCGAGGGAATCCGCGCCTATGAGCCGCGCGGTTTCGTCCACCGTGTGCTTGTGGGCGATCAGGCCCTCTCTGTCGGGGATGTCGGTGCCGAAGTAGCAGGGGTGCAGGAAAGGCGGGGAGGAGATGCGCATGTGGACTTCGCGCGCGCCGGCTTCGCGGAGCGCGGATACGATGCGGGCCGAGGTCGTGCCGCGCACGATGGAGTCGTCTATCATGATGACGCGCTTGCCCCTTATATTGGCGGCCAGCGGGTTCAATTTGAGGCGCACGGCCCGTTCGCGCCGATCCTGCGAGGGCTGAATGAAAGTCCTGCCGATGTAGCGGTTCTTGATCAGCCCGACGCCGTAGGGGATGCCCGATTCCCTCGCGTAGCCCTGCGCCGCGCTGATGCCGGAGTCCGGGACGCCGATCACGATGTCGGCCGGGGCGCCGCTTTCGCGCGCGAGACGCCGGCCCATTTCCTGTCTGGCCCATTCCACGCCTATGCCCTCGAGTACGCTGTCCGG
>JAITAX010000136.1 GCA_031283865.1 Eubacteriales Family XIII. Incertae Sedis bacterium | reverse complement strand
GCGAGCGGGACGCGGATCTGCGCCTGTTCTGCGAAGCCTGCCTGTTTCGGGACAACTACGGCTTGGCGCGCTTCTTCCCCTCGCCGGGCCTGAACGATCTCGCCCGCGCTTCACCGCAGGAAGCCGGCGATTTTCTCCGTTTTCTCGACGGCTGCGGCTGTGTTGACCTTGTCGTCTTGGACCTCGGGAGCGAATGCAGAGAGTCGACCCTGCAGATCGCGGCCCTGTGCGACGCATTGGTTCTCGTCGAGAACGGGACCCTCGCCGACGTGGGCAAGCGCGACCGGGCGGCGGCCCTGCTGCGTGCGGCGTGGCGGCGCGACGGCGGCGGAATGCCGATCCGCGTGCGAAATCTGTTGCGCTTCTCCTACGACGCAGACGAGGATGAGGCGATGCGGCCGGCGGCGGGCGAAGCCGGCGCGGCGCCGGCTTCCGCAGAGGACGGGGAAAGAATCGAGATCGGCTACGACAGTGCGAGCTTTCGCTGCCCCGACGGTATGACGGACTTCGTGCTGTCGGGTGAGTTCGGCCTCGGGATACGCAGACTTACGGACATCCTGTATGCGCGCATCTGTGAATAGGAGCGGGCGAAGTGGAAAACACAGTGCTTGTGAAAGAAATAACGAATGCCATGCGCGAGCGCGTCAGCGCGATGCCGGGCGACGACGGCGACGATGCCGTGTTCACGGCCATCGAGGAGTACGTGCTTCGCCACGGTGAGGCCGCTTTGCTGTCGGCGTGCGAGAAAGCCGAGCTGATAGACGCCGTATTCTATCGCATTCGCAAGGACTTGGGCATTTTGCAGCCTTTCGCGGAGGACCGCACGGTTTCCGAGATCATGGTGAACGGCAAGGACCGCGTCTTTATCGAGAAAAAAGGGCGCGTCCTCGAAACGAGCCTGCGCTTCGAGAGCACGGAGGAACTGGAAGAGATCATAAGGCGCATCGCATCCGGCGTACATCGGGAGATCAACGAGATGAACCCCATCCTGGACGCCCGTCTCGGCGACGGTTCCCGCGTGAACGCCGTCTACAGGAACGTAGCGCTGAACGGACCCATCTTGACGATCCGAAAATTTCCCGAGAACCGCATCACGATGGACGATCTGCTGTCTTTCGGCACGATCACGGCGGAGGCCGCGGACTTCCTGCGCGTACTCGTCGAATGCGCCTACAACATCTTCATCAGCGGCGGCACGAGTTCGGGCAAGACCACATTCTTGAACGTGCTCTCGAACTACATCCCGCAGGATGAGCGCATCATCGTCATAGAGGACTCCGCGGAGCTTCAGATCACGGCGATTCGCAACATCGTGCGGCTCGAATGCCGCAATGCGAACGTGCAGGGCAAGGGGGAGGTCAACATGCGGCAGCTGATAAAATCGAGCCTGCGTATGCGCCCGAACCGCATCATCGTCGGCGAGGTGCGCGGCGAGGAGGTCCTCGACATGATACAGGCCATGAACACGGGCCACGACGGCTCGCTTTCCACGGGACACGGCAATTCCCCGCGCGGCATGATCTGCAGGCTTGAGGCCATGTATCTGCAAGCCGCCGATTTTCCCGTCGAAGCCATACGCCGGCAGATTTCGGAGGCGATTGAGATCATGGTTCATCTGGGCAGGTCTGCGGACGGCCGGCGGCGCGTCCTTGAGATCTGCGAGGTGACGGGCATGGCGGGCGGGGAAATAGAATTAAATTCCTTATTCGAATACGAAGCGGGGCAGGGCCTTAAAGCCACGGGCGCCGCACTGCAAAACGATATGAAGCGAAAGCTGCGCGGAGGCGCGATGTGATATGCCGGATTACAACAGCTATGAAATGACGCCGAAAGAAACGCGTCGCTACTATCTGCTCGCCGTGTCCGTCCTGCTGCTCGCGGGGCAGATATTCTACCAAAGCATCTTCTGTTCCGTGTTGCTGGCCCTGCTTTCCGTCCCGTGCAAGCGGCTGTACGTGCGGCGCTTGGCGGAAAAGCGCAGGGCGTCGCTCGGGATCTCGTTCCGCGATCTGCTCTATTCGCTGTCGGCCTCGTTTTCAACGGGCCGGCAGATGCCGGAGGCGCTCAAGGAGGGGCTTGAGGCGATGCGGCTCATCTATCCCGCCGACGCGCCCATCGTGCCGGAACTCGAACACATGACCGCGCGCCTGTTTCGCAGCAGGGACGACGAGGCGGCCACGCTCGACGATTTTGCGAATCGGAGCCACAGCGAGGACATACGGAATTTTGTGGACGCCTACTTCATCTGCCGCACGACGGGCGGGGATATGGAGATCATGATCGCGAAAGCCTCCGCCCTGATCATCGACAAGATTGAGATCAAGAAAGAACTCAGGATGCTCACGGCGCAGAAACGGCTGGAAGCGAACATACTGCTCCTGCTCCCCGCCGGTCTGCTCGCCATCCTGCAAGTGCTTTCGCCGGACTATGTCGCGGCGCTTTATGAGGGGCTTACGGGCAGGCTCGTCATGACGGCGGCGCTGGGCCTTATGGCGCTGTCCTACGCCTGGAGCCTGCATCTGACGAATTTTGAGGCGCGGTAATAAGAAAGGGGGTGTTTTGCATGAAGCTCGCATTCAAAAAACGACAGGCGCGACAGCCGCACGCCGCGAAAGCCGATCCCCTCGCGCGGCTCGTCGGCCTGCTGCCGCAGGCGTTGACGGGGAGCGCGGACGAGATGGAACGGCGCTTGAAATCGGCGTTCGGAAACGGGGAGTTTCGTGAGCGGGCCGAAGTGGAGCAGCGCAAGAACGCGACCTATTGGCTCCTCTTCACTGCGCTTTTGCTCCTGCTGCTCGCAGCGTTCGCCGCGCAGCTCGCGAGGGGCGGCGAGCCGCTTGTCGCCGTGGAGCGCCCGCCCTATCCCGCAGGGCCGCTGCGCATCGGCGCCGAGGCCGAGGCCGCGTTCGGGGAAACCTCAGTCAAGCGCAAGGTGGAATTGACGGTGCTGCCGAGGGATCTCGACGAGGCGGAAAAAACCGCGCGCGTCCGCGAAACGGCGCGCCGACTGCCGCAGTTGATCCTCGGCGACAACGAAAGCTTGGCCGCGGTCGAAACGGACCTGAAGCTGATCGAGTACGACGGCGAAACCGGCGTCGCCATCGCGTGGGCCTCCGAGAACCCCGCGCTGCTCAGCGACGACGGCGTCTTGAACCGCGTGGCGGGCAGGGCAGGGGACAGCATAGATCTCAAGGCGCGCCTCAGCCTTGAAGACGTTTCCGAGGTGCTGGAGATCAAGGGCGTGCTGGGCGGCGGCCCGGCGTCGCGGGAGAGCCTTGCGGCCGGCGTCGTGGGCGCGCTGGCGGAAACGGTGGCTGCGGTGAACGCCTCCGCGGAGGGCGAGAGTTTGACGCTGCCGGCCGAGGACGCGCGCGGCGTGCGCTACCGCTGGAGCGGGAACGCCTCCGATCTGCACATCCCCGAGCTGCTGGCCCTCGCGATCTTCGGCTTGGTTCTGTATCGCGGTCGCTACAGCCGCATAGACAAGCAGATCAAGGCGGTGCGGCGCGGCATGATTAAGGACTTTCCGGAGTTCATCGACAAGCTGCTGCTCATGCTGAACGCGGGACTTGTCGTGTCGGCGGCCGTCTCGCGGATCGCCGCGGATTACGAGCTTCGCAAGGCGAACGGGAAGCCGAGACCGCTCTACGAGGAGTTGGCGGCGATCAGGCAGCGCGTGGAGAACACGAACGCGTCCCTGTCCGTCGAATTGAACCGCATGGCGTCGCGCAGCGGCCTGCGCGAGCTGATGCGCTTCGCCTCCATCGTGGCGGACAACATCGACAAGGGCAGCGCCTTGGCGGAGAAACTGAAAGCGGAGGGGGAACTCGTATGGAAGCTGCGGAGGAAGGATATGGAAGAGGCGGGCAGGTTGGCGGAAACGAAGATGATTCTGCCGATGACGCTGACGCTGCTGACGCTGATCCTTATCACGATGGCGCCCGCCGTACTCGATATGTAGCTTCGGTCTTTCGGCGGGGAAAGTTAAAGAAGAAAACACAAAAGAGAAAAGGAGGTTTGCAATGAAAAACAGCAAAAAAGGGATGGAATTGGTGCAGGTGGGCATTCTGATCGGCATCGCGGTCTTTCT
>JAITAX010000129.1 GCA_031283865.1 Eubacteriales Family XIII. Incertae Sedis bacterium | reverse complement strand
CCGGCATACCCGCCTGCATCCACGAGCAGAACGCCTTTCCGGGCCTGGCCAACAGACTGGCCGAGCGCTACGCCGAAAAGGTGTTTGTCGCTTTTGAGGAGAGCGGCTCGTACTTCAAGGACAGGGGGAAGCTGGTGCTGACGGGCAATCCCGTGCGGCGCGAATTTGCGCTTTGCGGCCTTGTCGATTACAGGAAGAAATTTGGGTTGGATGCGCGCGCGTTCGCCCTCCTCGTCGATGGCGGCAGCCTTGGCGCGCGCGCCGTAAACGAGGCCCTGTGCGCGATCCTGAAAGAGCTGTACGCCGAAGAGGACCTGCACCTGTTCTTCATATCGGGCAGCCGATATCACGAAGATGCGCGCGCGGCTTTCGCGGCGGCGGGCATCCCGCAGGACGGTCGCTTTTGCGTTATGGCGTACACGGATGAGATGCACGCCTACATGTGCGCGGCCGACCTCGTAATCAGCCGCGCCGGAGCGCTCACCGTTTCCGAAATCACGGCCTGCGGACGCGCCTCCGTGCTGATCCCGTCGCCGAACGTCACGGGCAACCATCAATTCTTCAACGCCAAGTCCGTATCGGACCGCGGCGGCGCGCTGCTGCTCCGCGAGGAGGAACTCAGTCCCGCGCGCCTGCTCGACGCCGTGCTGCGCCTGAAGCACGACAAGCGCCTGCTGAACGGCATGAGCGCGGCGAGCGAACGCCTTGGGCGCCCGGGCGCGACGGACCTCATTTACGAGCAGATTGCGGCCCGCATCCAAAGGGCCGACACGATTTGAGATAATTATAAAATATGGAAGAAAATGAAATTCAAGGCGACACGCCTGTAAAAAAGAAAAAAAAGAGGAAAAAGAAGCGGTATCTGCTTAAATTCTGCATCGTCGCGCTCGCCGCGTTCGGCCTTTATGCGCTGCTGAACTCGCCGATCTTCGATATACAGAAGATCACGGTTGAAAACAGCGTCTACTATACCTCGGAGCAGATCATCGCCATGACCGGCGTCAGCCCGGGCGAGAACATCTTTCACGTTTCGATGCACGCGCTTCGCGGCAAGCTGCTGTCCGACCCCTACATCCTGTCGGTCAAGCTGAAGCGCAGGCTGCCCGGCAATCTCGTGGTACACGTCGCCGAGCGCCGGGAGGAGGCCTTTGTGGCGGATCGCGGCGAATACATCATCATCGACGAGAACGGTCTCGTGCTGCGCCGGACGAAGACGGCGCCCCTGCTCACGGAACTCAGCAATTTGAAGCTCGTCGAGGCCGAGGCGGGGCGGCCCCTCGTCGCGGAGGAGAACGCCGCCCTCACGGATACATTGAATTTATTGAAAAAAGTAAAAAATGCAGAATTGTACTTTAAAAAAGTCGACATTTCTAATATAATAATCAGAGCGTATGTATTTGATCGGCTGGTCTGCGAGGGGACGCCCGCGCATCTGTCGGAAAATCTGGATTACCTGAAAAAAATTCTGCTCGAACTCAAGGAGCAGGGTATCGAGCGGGGGACCGTGAAAGTGGGCGGTGATCGATACGTCGCGTGGCAGCCCGCTTCCGAGTGAGGGACGGCGGCGCTTAACCGGTTGCGGTTCAAAGGCATTTGAGCGGCGGCCATACTGTAAAGGAAATGCTTGAGATGAGAAAGTACGGAGGCATGTTCGTCGTCGGTGTCTTGGCCGTCTGTGTGGGTTTTGCCATATCCATGCAGGTGTCGCTCGGAGAAAATCTCGATCAAGGCGGCTTGGTGCCCATCGTCAAGGTCACGCCCTATCAGGCCGAACTCGAGAAATTGCAGCTTGAGAAAGACCGGGCCATCGAGGAACTGCGCGTGATCGAGGAGCGTCTGGCTCGCATAGAGAAAGAAAACGCGGACGACGACACGCTGGTCGCCGGACTTGTCGCCGATCTCGACCGCTACAAGCTGGCCGCCGGCGTCTTGGACGTCAAGGGGCCGGGCTTAGTCATCACGATAGAGGATCCCCCGCCGATAGAGGGCGCGGAAACCGACATCTACGGCGACATCATGACGCATTTCGATTTGATGTTGAGCCTCGTGAACCGCCTGAAAGAGGCCGGCGCCGAGGCCATCTCCATCAACGGCAACAGGCTCGTCAACCTCACCGAAATGGTGCTTGCGGGGGACAACGTAAACATCAACTCCAATCCGACGGCCTCGCCCTACACCCTGCTCGCCATAGGCGATCCCGAGACGATGGACTCCGCGATAACGATCAAGTTCGGCATCGTGAGCACGATGCGGGAGATGTACAACCTGCGGGTTTCGATAGAACAGTCGCAGGAGATCACGATAGCCCGCTACAACGGCAGCGTTACGAATTTCCGCTACGCGCAGCCTGTGGACGCGGCGCTCGGCGCCGATTGACGGACGCCGGCGCGGCGCGGGCGGAAAAGGCGCAGGGCCTGCGGGATGCGGGCCGAAAGGACAGGATGATGCGCATCAGGATCATCGCGTTTTTTGCAATCAGCATATGTATCGGCTTTTCGATCATCGCACAGGCGAAGAGCACGGACGGCATGAATCTCTTCGTGTCGCGCAAGACGCTCTCCGACCTTGAGCTTTCGATTGCGAGCGAGCGGACGGAGATCGACAACATCCGCAAGCGGACGGAGGAGGCCGGGCGGAAGTTGGACGCGTACAGGGAGATCATGGCCGACGCGGACGCGGGGCTGCAGGAGAGCCTGCTTTCGGAGCTGTACGTATACAAGGCGCTGACCGATTCAACCGCGGTTCACGGTCCCGGCGTGCGCGTCATCCTCGACGATTCCGCCGAGGATATCCCGCCTTGGGCCGATACGAACGCCTTTATCGTGCACGACACGGACATCCTGCGGATCATCAGCGATCTGAGCAAGGGCGGCGCGGAGGCGATCTCGATCAACGGGCATCGGATATACAGCGATTCCACGATCTATTGCAACGGCTACACCGTGCGCATCAACGATGTGCCGGAGGCCAGACCTTTCGTCATCGAGGCCATAGGCGACCCCGCCAGGCTGTCGGCGGCCATGATCGGTCCGAACAGCTTCGGCGTGCTCCTGCGGGAATACTACGGCTTGGTGTTTCGCGTGCAGGTGGAGCCGGACGTGCGTTTGCCCGCGCGGCCCGGCACGGCGGCGGCATTTCGCTACGCGCAGCGCGCGGATCGGGAAAGCGCGCGGTGAGCAAGACCCGGTCGAATCGAGTTTTTTGAAAGGATTGTACGACGGCGCCCGGCGCCGCAATGGGAGCAGCTATGATCATAGCCATATTTTTGGGCCTTGCGATAGGTGTCGTATTCGGCCTCACGTTCAACTTCTCGTTTCCGACCGAATACGCTTTCTACATCACGATGGCGCTTTTGGCGGCGCTCGATTCGCTCCTCGGCGCGGCCAGAAGCCACTTGGAGCACAAGTACAACAATCTGATATTCATAAGCGGCTTCGTCGTGAACGCCGTGCTCGCGGGCGCACTGACCTATCTGGGCGATCTGCTCGGCGTACCGCTTTACTATGCGGCCATTCTCGTGTTCGGCGGCAGGCTGTTCAACAATCTGGCCGCCATACGGCGCATCATCATAGATAAATATATCAGAAAAAAAACTCGCGATTCAAAGGAATAATATAGTGCAAATGCAGGCCGTGCATGATATAATGACTTAATATATCGCTATGCTGCACAGTCGAAAACGTTCGCAAAAGCCTGACGGGAGGACGCGTAAAGATGCTGCAATTTGAACGAAGCGAAGGGATTACAGCGCAAATAAGGGTAATAGGGATCGGCGGCGGAGGCGGCAACGCCATCAACAGGATGATCGAAAGCGGCACGCAGGGTGTCAGCTTCCTCGTCGTGAATACGGATAAGCAGGCCATTTCGCACTCCAAATGCGAAAACAAGCTGCAGATCGGAGAGAAGCTCACGAAAGGCCTCGGCGCGGGCGGGAACCCCGAGATCGGGCAGAAAGCCGCGGAAGAAAACTTAGAAGACATCACGCGCTTCCTGTCCGGGGCCGACATGGTCTTCATCACCTGCGGCATGGGGGGCGGTACGGGTACGGGCGCGGCGCCCATCATCGCCAAGGCGTCGAAAGATCTGGGCATACTGACCGTCGGCGTCGTCACGAAGCCTTTCAGCTTCGAGGGAAAGAAGCGCATGGACCACGCGGAGCTGGGCATCATGTTTATGAAAAAATACGTCGATTCTCTCATCGTCGTGCCGAACGATAAGCTGCTCGCGATGGCGGAGCCGAGCACGACCTTTACGGACGCCCTGTATCTCGCCGACGAAGTCCTGCGCCAAGGCGTGCAGGGCGTTACGGATTTGATTACGGGGGACGGTCTGATCAACGTGGACTTCGCGGACGTCAAGACCGTCATGCTGGATCGCGGCGTGGCGCATATGGGCGTGGGCAAGGGCGTCGGCGAATCGCGCGTCAAGGACGCCGTGGACGCGGCTGTGGACAGTCCCTTGCTCGAGACCACGATCAAGGGCGCGCGCGCCATTCTTTTGAATATCTCCGGAGGCTGCGACATCAGTATGCTCGAAGTGAGCGAGGTCGCCGCCCGCATAGAACAGGAAGCGGATCGGGATGCCATCGTGATCTTCGGCGCTGCGATCAAAAAGGAGCTTGAAAACGAAATCTCCGTCACCGTCATCGCCACGGGCTTTGACGAGCGCGAGCGCGACGAGCAGACGTTGCCGCAATCCCTTGCGCAGGAGGGGTTTGCGGACGATTTTGAATCCGACGATCCCGAGGCGAACGAGGGAGAGGCGCAGCGGGAAACAGGCGAGGCGGAAGCGCTTGAGCCGCCTCCGGGACGCGGTCTGCGCGACGACGACATACCGTCCTTTCTTCGTTCCCCGCAGTAGGCGGACGGGCGAGGCGAGAGGCTTGGTTTTTTTCGCCGCGCCGCGCGGCGATTGCGGCTCCAAACAGGGCTGCGACGGCGCGCGCGCGAAGATTACATCCGTCGACAACAGGACGGTAAGGCTCGCGAAGCGGCTTTTGCCGAAGAAAGGCAGGGATCGCTCGGGACTGTACCTGCTCGAGGGACCTAAGCTTTTGTCGGAGGCGCTCGCCTGCGATGCGGAGATCCCGTTTGCTTTTTTTTGTGAGGAAACGCCGGGCGGTGTTTCGCGCCATGAAGCGCCGGCAAGGCTTGCGGAGCGGGCCTGTGACGCCGGCGCCGACGTATTTTGGGCGACGGAGCGCGTCTTTCGCTGCATGGCGGATACGGAAACGCCGCAGGGTGTACTGGCGGCTGTCAAGAGACCCGTCTGCGACGCGGCGGGCTTTTTTTCGCGGCCCGGCGCGGGCGTGCTGGTGCTTGATCGCGTGCAGGACCCGCGCAATGTCGGCTCGCTGATCCGGACGGCGGACGCGGCGGGCTTCGGCGTAATGGCTATCGCGGGAACGGGCGATCCCTATGCGCCGAGGGCGGTCAGGGCGGCGGCCGGCGCGCTGTTTCGCACACCCGTGCTCTTCGTCCGCGACGCGGACGCCGCCGTCGTCCTGCTGACGGCTGCCGGCAAGCGCGTGGCAGTGGCGGACGCGCGCGGCGGAACGAGCTGCTATGCGTCCGATCTCGCGCGCGACGTCGCGCTCGTCATAGGCAACGAGGGCGGGGGTCCCTCCCGCGCTTTCACAGCCGCCGCGTCCCTCGTCGTCCGCGTACCGATGCCGGGCGGGGCGGAATCCCTGAACGCCGCGGCCGCGGCCGCCGTGCTGCTGTTCGAATCGGTCAGGCAGCGCGCCGCCGCGAAATGAGAATACCGCGCGGGACTTGTCCCGTTTTTTCCGATAGCAAAGGAGAGCAGTTTTATGCAGAACACACAGTTGCGGGATATTTTGAACGACGCCAAGGCGCAGCTCGAAAAGGCCGTGAGCCGGGTCGAAACGGATGAGGTGCGCGTCAGGTTTCTCGGCAAGAAAGGCCGGCTGACAGAGATCCTGCGTTCGATGGCTTCCCTCGGCGCGGAGGAGCGAAAGCTGCTCGGCAAGCACGCGAACGACGCCAGAGCCGAGATCGAGGGCATGTTGGCGCAAAAATTCGAAGAGGTCAAGGCCGCGGAACACGCCCTGCGCTTCAATGTCGAGGCCGTGGACGTCACCGAGCCGGGTACGGAGCTTCGCATCGGCGCGAAGCATCCCATCACGCGCACGATCGAAGAGATATCGCGCATATTCATGCACATGGGCTTCAGCGTCACGGAGGGGCCCGAGGTCGAAACCGTGTTCAACAATTTCGACGCGCTGAACGCCGCGCCGAACCATCCATCGCGGGAACTCACGGACACTTTCTACATCACGCAGGACACGCTGCTGCGCACGCAGACCTCACCCGTGCAGGTGCGGACCCTGCAGCGGCAGGCGCCGCCGATCAAGGTCATCTCGCCCGGACGCTGCTTTCGCGTCGACACGGCGGACGCGACGCATTCACCGATGTTTCATCAGGTGGAGGGCCTGCTCGTGGATGAGGATGTTTCGATGTCCGACCTCAAAGGCACGCTGGATGCTTTCGCAAAGCAGATGTTCGGCGCGGAGGTCAAGACGCGGTTCCGCCCGCACTTCTTTCCGTTCACGGAACCCAGCGCCGAAATGGACATGTCCTGCTTCAAGTGCGGCGGCAAGGGCTGCCGCGTCTGCAAGGGCGGCGGCTGGAT
>JAITAX010000185.1 GCA_031283865.1 Eubacteriales Family XIII. Incertae Sedis bacterium | reverse complement strand
AGGCTCTCGCTTCCTTTGACGAGGTGCAGCTCGGCGCGCCCCTAAATGCATTTGAAGCGGACGCGCGCCGCTGCATGAAATGCGGTTATATCGAGGTGGACCACTCCCTGTGCGTCGGCTGCGGCACGTGCAGGCGCGTCTGCCCCGCGGGAGACGTCATCACCATGACGGCCCCCCTTTCCGGAGGTGAAGAGGAATGAAAAAAGAATGGGATGTGATCGTCGTCGGCGCGGGTCCCGGCGGAAGCGTCACGGCATCCAAGCTCGCCATGGCCGGCGTCCGCGTATTGCTCGCGGACAAGGAAAAATTTCCGCGCGACAAACCGTGCAGCGATTTGTACGGACCCGCGATCAAGGATCTGCTGACGGAGCTGGGCGCCTACGAAAAAATTCTGGAGGCCGGCTGCCTGTACAGGGACACGGTGCTTATCGCTCCGAATTTCTCCGCGATCAGGGCGCAAAACCGAGGCGGCATCGTCTGTCCGAGGCGCGTCGGCGACAATATTCTGAAGGAGAACGCCGCCGCGCTCGGCGCGGAGGTTTGGGAGGAATGCTGGATCAACGACCTGATTATCGAGGACGGCCAAGTGCGCGGCGTCAAGGCCAAATATCAAGGTGAATTTACAGAACTGCGCTCCAAGATCGTTATCGGCTGCGACGGCTCGCATTCGTGGGTCGCCAAGCGCATCGGAGCCTTTTCGGACAATCCCGAGATGGTCTACCTCTGCGGGCGCAAATACATGCGCGGCGCGGACCCGGAGCTGCTCGATCTCGAAATCCACTATACGGAAGAATTTGTGCCGGGCTTTATCTGCCTGTCCCCCCACCCCGGCTACGGCAACGCGGTGAACGTGGGCATGGGCATCCAGATGAGCCGCTATCACGACGCCGATCTGGACGGCGAGGCAATGATACGCTATTTTATCGAGAACAGCCCGCACGGCAAGCGGCTTGCGAAAGCCGAAGACATCTCTCGCTGGATGGGCTGGCGCGTGCCGAGCGCGGGGCAGCTCGACAAGATTCACGATGCGGGCGTCATGCTCGTCGGGGATGCGGGCAGTTTCGTGGAACCCTTTGTGCTTGAGGGGATCGCGGCTGCGGCGCGCTCGGGCGTTCTCGCCGCCGAAACAGCCGTAAAAGCGTTGCAGGAAAACGATTTCTCCGAGGCGTCCCTCTCCCGCTACGAGGATAGGGTGACGGAGGTTTTGATTCCCTATCTTCTCAAGCTGCAGGGCATCGCGAATCTGTCCCAAGACATCGACAAATTCAACGCGCTGGTCGATCAGCTGAAAGACGACCCGACGGCGGTCGTAAGGCTGATGGGCGCGTAGCGCGCAATTTGACGCGGCGCCGCCGCGCCGGCGCCGGAAAACGGGGCGGCGCGGCGGCCCGCAAAACCGAAAAAGGGGGTATCGATATGCAAAAAAATCAGTACGATGCAATTGTGATCGGCGCCGGAAACGGCGGAATGACGGGAGCGTTGACGCTGCAAAAGGCCGGTCTGCGCGTGCTGCTGCTCGAACAGCACGACATCACGGGCGGTTGCGGTTCGTCTTTCGTTCGCGGGCGCTTCGAGTTTGAAACGGGCTTGCACCAGTTGTACGGGATCGGCGACAGCTATGCGGGGGACAAGGGCGCGCTGCGCAAACTCTTTGAGGAATTGGGCGTTTGGGACAAGATCACATTCGTTCGGCAGGAAGAAGCCTTTCGGCTCGCGTTCAAAGGGATGGGAGAGATCGCGCTGCCGGGAACGCGGGATACATTCGTGTCCGAGCTGCAAGATTTCTTCGGCCCCGAAGCCGCCGCCATCGAGGAATATCAGTTGCTCGTGGAGAAAACGGGCGTGGAATTTATGCGCCTGTACGATTTCGTGGCGGAGGACAGAGCCGTTACAAAGGAGGAATTTCCCTGCTTCTTCGAGTACGGCGTCTGCACGGGGCTTGAAATGCTGAACAAGTATTTTGAAAACGCGATGCTCAAGGGCGTCTACCAATGCCTTTACGGCTATCTTGGCATCCCGATCGAACGCATCCCCTTTCCCGTACTCGCCGCGCTCTACGAGCGCGAGGGCGGCACGTGGAACGTGCATGAAACCTCCATGTCCATGTCCAATGCGCTGACGAATACCTTTCTCGATATCGGCGGCGTGCTGAAGCTGAACGCGCGCGTCACGCGAATCCGCATCGAGGGGAACGAGGTGCGCGGCGTCGAAACCCAAACGGGCGAAAGCTACTCCGCGGGCGTCGTGCTGTGCAATGCCAACCGCATCAACGCCTATGTGGATATGATCGACAATGATCTCGTTCCCGAGGAAGTCTACGCGGATCTGCGCGTTTCCGCCCCCTCCCAGTCGATTTTCGGCCTCAATATCGGGCTCGACTGTACGGCTGAAGAGGCGGGCATCGCAAACGCGACGAGCTTTCTCATGCCGTCGCCGGGCGGAAAGCCGAAGCGATACGACGTCAACCTGCGGCAGCTCGATTCCGTTCCGCTGCAGTACCTGACGTGCTACAACATCGACGATAAGGACTACAGCCCCGAGGGAACCTGCGTGCTCACGACGCTGACGAGCAAGCTCACGGAACCCTTTGCGGCGCTGCCGCCCGAACGGTATTTTGACGCAAAGTTCGCGTATGCGGAGAAGATGCTCGATTACCTCTACGATTTTTACCCGAAAGTGAAAGATCATATTGAGGAAATCGAAATCTTCACGCCGATGACGATTCAGCGCTACATCGGTTCGCAGAGCGGCGCCATCTACGGCGTGGACAGCCACATCAAGGACCTCATCGCGACGAAGTTGAATGCGCGTTCGCCGTTCAAGGGCCTGTATTTCTGCGGCGCGTCGTTTATGTTCGGCGGCTTCCACACGACGATGATGGGCGGCAATACGGCGGCGCGCGTGATCCTGAACGATCTTAGGAAAGGCGTGACGCCGGCCAAGCACGATTTCGGCGGCATGAAAGGCATTGACCGCATCGCGCGGGAAGCGGAAGCCTGCCGCACGTACAACGTCGATCATCGGACGCGCAAAGGGCGCGTTCGCAGCGAGGTCAACCGGCTCCATCCGGACAGCATCCGCTTCCGCATAACGGACATTCGTCCGGAAACGAAGAGCGCGAAGACGATTCGCCTGTCGCCGACGGAGGGCTATGTTCCGCCGTTCGTCGCGGGTCAATACATCAATCTGAGCGTGTGCGCAAGCGGCGTGCTGACGAGCCGCGCCTACAGCATCTCGTCGCCGCCCGCAGAGCGGCAATTTTACGAAATCACGGTGCGCGAAAGCAAGGACGGCTTTGTCTCTTCGTATCTCTTGAACGAGGCCGCGGTTGGGGATATCGTGACCTCGAGCGGCCCTGCGGGACAATTCTATCGCTTCGCGCCCGTACACGGAAAGAAGCTGTGCTTTATCGCGGGCGGCAGCGGGATCACGCCCTTTATGAGCATGTTGCAAAACGACGCGATTCGCGGGGCGTCGGATGACGAAATCGTTTTGATCTACGGCTGCGCGAGAGAAGACGACATGATCTTCGCGGACAGGCTGAACGAAATCGGGGCGAAACTGCCGAATTTCCGCCTCGAAGCCGTGATCTCCGAACCGACGCGGGACACGAAATCGCGCAGGGGTCTCATCACTGCGGAGCTGATCCGGGACGTGCTCGGAAAACCGGAGGAGTTTACATTTTTCCTCTGCGGGCCGCAGGCGATGTACGACTTCGTGCTGCCAAAGCTCGACGAGCTAAGCATTCCTAAGCGGCGGATTCGCACGGAGATTCAGTCCGCGCCGGCCGATCCGCGAAAAGCGCCGGGATGGCCGCAGGATGTGCCGTATGACCGGCGTTTTACGATCACCCTCACGGACGGACGAACGCTGCCCGCCATCGCGGGCGAATCCGTCCTCGTCGCGCTTGAGAGGGCGGGAATCGTGAAGAAAAACCTGTGCCGCAGCGGGGAATGCGGCGTCTGCCGTTCGCGTCTGACAAAGGGCGTCGTGTTTCATCCCGGGCTCGCGCGTATGCGGAAATCGGACATGCGCTACGGGTATATCCACCCCTGCGTCAGCTATCCGATCAGCGATTTGACGCTGATGATTTAATCGTCGTTTCTGTTTTAGATGAACAAAGGAGGAGACTGTGCTTAACGGAAAATGGGATATGATTTTGCACTCGCCGATGGGCGACAAGGCCGTGATCTTTGAAGCCGCAGAGGAGGGCGAAGCCTTGACGGGCAGGTTCAGCGCGGACAGCGGCTGGAACACGGAAATCTACGAGGGCAAGGTTGACGAGGCCGCGTTTTCGTTTAAAGTCGATTTCCCCGTGCCGGCCATGGGCAGCTTTACATTCACCCTCAAGGGCGAAGCGGACGGGGATACGATGAGCGGCATCGCCAAGATGGCCGTTGGAAAATGCAAATTTGAGGCGAAGCGGATCTGAGCGGACCGGCGGATCTGATCGGCGGATCTGAGCGCCCAAAGAAAACTTAACTTTTATTGACAATGCGGACTTTCGGACATATAATTGAGCTACGGAACGGATTCGCGCAACCTTTCACTTACCGGAGGGTTGCGCGGACCGCGCTTGTCGCTCTGTCCGGGAGGTGGAAGCATTGCGGGCGCTGTATTCAATCGGTCAGGTGTCGGAAATGCTCGGCATTCCGATCCGCACGATCCGTTATTATGAAACAATCGGTCTGCTCCGTCCGCATCGAACGGATCCCGCAACGAATTACCGTTACTATTCGGAGGCGGAGTTGCACCGCCTCGATCTGGTGCGCTGTCTCGGGAAAATACTCGGACTGCCGCTGAAGACCATTCGCGAATATATTGCGCACGAGAACGACCCGGAGATGCTCAAAAGCATTCTGGCGCTTCACAAAAAAACCATCGAAAGCGAAATCGACGAGCTGCTTCTGCGAAAAGCGTTTTTGGACCGCAAGCTCCACGCCATCGCCTTGCAGACGCTGACGGAAACGTTCGTCCCCCATCTTGAAAAAACGGACGAACGCCGCATCTACGTGAAATCCGGGTACAGCAACAGCACGGCGGAAGCAATCGTCCAGGCGCGCAAGTGTTCCATGGAAACGCGCAATCAATACGCCTACACGCATTACCTGCTGCGCGAAATCGACGCAAAAACCCTGCAACCGGCGGATCAGTACGCCATCCTGATCGGACTGAACGACAACCCCGGCAAGCCTTTCACGGAATACGTCCTGCCCGCGGGAACCTATGCCTGCATCACCTATCAGGGGAAAGGTGACGGGCGGCGGCGCGCCCTTGATCTGCTGCGCGGCTATATCGAACAAAGGGAACTGCGGGCGAGCGGAATGCTGATCTTCAAAGGAACCCTTATCGACGTAACGTCCATCTACAGCGACGACTACTATCTGTCGCTGGAATTGCGCGTGGAGTAGCTTTACTGATTCATTCCTCTCGGTGTGTCAGGGCTTGTCTTTGCACTCTGTCTTTGCGATCTTTGCGGCACACAAACC
>JAITAX010000035.1 GCA_031283865.1 Eubacteriales Family XIII. Incertae Sedis bacterium | reverse complement strand
CTTCAAACGATTTCAGAGACGCGCCGAGCTGCACCTCGTCAAAAGAGGCAAGTGCTTCTTCTTTCTTGAGAGCCTTTAACTTCATCGGTGTCAACTTTTCCAAACGGACGGGGAAGATCTTTTCCCGCAGCGGTGCGCTGCCCATCGCGGGAACTCCGTCCTCCCGCGCGCCGTTCATGAGAAAAGCGTCCGCGGCCTTTGCCGCCTTTCGCGCCGAGGCCATCGCTTCCACGACGGAGCTTGCGCCGCCCGCGAGATCGCCCGCCGCATAGACGCCGGGCAAAGAGGTGGCAAGCGTGTCTTCGTCCATAACGATGCCGCCTTTCGCGTTTCGCGCAAGTCCCATGCGGTCGAGGAGCGCGCGGTCCGTCGCCTGCCCGACCGCGAAGATCACGGTCTGCGCCGGGATTTCCCGCGTCGCGTCGCGGTCGATCACGGGTTTCAATTCGCCGGTCTCCGTCGTTTCGACACGCGTGACCGCCGCGAGCGTGAGGCTTTCGGCACGCATCCATTTGGAATTGACGGACAGCGGGGTGTGCGCGGGGAGGATCCGCACGCCCTCCGACAGCGCTTCCTCGATCTCCCACGAGAGCGCGGGCATGTGCGCCTCATCCTCGAGGCAGACCATCGTCACGTTTTTCGCGCCCTTGCGCAGCGCCGTGCGCGCGACGTCGGTCGCCACGCTGCCGCCGCCCACGACGACCGTGTTTTCGCCCGTTTCCGCGGGAATGCCGTATTTCACGTCGTTCATGTACTTCAGCGCATCGTAGACGCCCTTGAACGTATGACCCGGAATCGGCAGTTTCTTCCCGTTCGGCGCGCCCATAGCCAAGATGACGGCGCGATATCCGTCGTCGAAGAGATCTTTGATCGTCGGCGAGCTTCCGACGGAAACGCCGAACTTCACGTCGATGCCGTCCCCGAGCGCCCGGTCAAATTCCCGTCGCCAAACCTCGTCGGGCAGGCGAAAGGCGGGGACCGCGCGGCGAATCATGCCGCCCATGTCGCCCGTCTTTTCGAAAAGGCTGACGCGATAGCCCATCTGCGCGAGGTCGCAGGCCGCCGTCAGTCCGGCCGGCCCGCCGCCGACGACCGCGACGCGCTTGTCGATGCAGCGCGAATAGGATTTCTTCTCCGCCTTTCCGTTTTCACAGGCCCAATCCGCAATCGCGCGTTTTGTGCTGCGAATGTGCATGGCTTTGTCGATGAGAACGCCGCGCTTGCAAGTTTCCTCGCAGGGCCTTGCGCAGATTCGCCCGAGGACGCCGGGCAGCGGATTGACGCTTGCAATCAGGTTCCAAGCGCCCTCAAGATCGTTTTTCGCGGCGAGGTTGAGATAGCCTTCGGGATAGTGCCCGAGCGGACAGCTCGCGCCGCACGAGCGCTGCGTCAGAGCTTCCATGTCCCGCGGAAACATGATCGGACCCTCCGCGCAGTCCGGGCAGAGCCTGCAGATCTGCCGCTGCATTTCCCGAATCGCGTGGGTCGGGCAGTTCGTGACGCAGGTTCCGCAGTTCAGGCATCTGTCCGTCGCCACCTGCGGCGACCTGCTTTTCTTCAGGGTATGCGCGACCTCGCCCGCCACGGCGACGGTCAACTCCGGCTGTTTTGGCTTTTTCTTAACCAATTCAAAATCATCTCCTCTCCAAATAGTTTCCTTACAACACAACAGGTCTCGCAAAAAAGTCTATTGTGTACAGCAACCGGAGAGTCAAGCGCTTTTTATCACATATGGCAATTATTTATTTGCCGGGCATCGGATGCCGCCCTCTTTGCGGCGTTGCGAAGAGCGGAGAGGATTACCAAGCCCCCGGCCGGCTCTTAGTAGTAACCAAATTGCACCCAATCGCTCAATTTAATCCGAAATCCCCCTTGTGATCTGTAGGAAATCATGCTATGATATCCATAGAACGACTGTGTTGCTACGGCGATACGATGTCGAAATATACTTGTAAAAATGGATTTTGGAATTTCCCGTATGGACGAACTGCGATGAAGCGTTTTTTTCTGTACTCCATACAAGGCAGAATCATTGCCTTGTTGCTGCTGTTTATGACGATCTCTTTGGTCGCGTCATGGTTCACGCTGCACTATATGTCACAAAAGATCGTGACGGAGGAGAAATCAGAAAAACTCATGGCCTTTGCCGCCTTTCTCGATGTAAATCTCGGGGATCGCAGCTACAGCGACATCCTTGCGGCGCACGGTGCGCTCGGTGCTTCGCGCGAGGAGAAGATCGCGGTCTTGAACAGCGAACTGCGGGAGATCACCGACGAGGTGGCTGCCGCCTATCCGGGCTTGGGCGTAGGGTTTTATTCGCGCGAGCTGGACGCCATACTGACCTACGGTCCTTCGTCGGAATACCGGCAGACGGTGGGAACATCCATAGACGCGGATCACCCCGGGCGCGAGGTCATGGCGACGAATCGCGCCGCCGTAAAGCGAGGCACGATGGTGCGCGGCGACATCGTGAACGCCATGCACCCGCTCGACCGGAACGGCGAGGTGATAGGCTACATCTGGGCGAATGAATTGACGACGGAGATCGAAAGGGATTTCACGCGCGTCACGAGGGGCGTATTGCTGGTACTCGCCCTTTTCTACATCGTTTCCGTCTGTGCCGCGATCCTGCTGCTGCGGCGAACGATGCGCGACATCAATCACGTAGTCAAGGGCGTGCGCGCGTTGCGCTATGATTTGACAAAGACGCTGAACGGCACGGGAGGCGATCTGGGAGAGGTCGTGGACAGCATCAACGCAATGGCCGCGGACATCCTGAAAGCAAACGAGGAACGCAAGACGCTTCTGATTGCCGAGGCCGCGAACCAAGCGCAAAGGGACTTCCTCGCCCGCATGAGCCACGAGATCAGGACCCCGATGAACGGTGTGATCGGCATGACGCTTCTCGCAAAAACCGCGCCCTCCGAGCAGCGGCGTTTGGAATATATAGAAAAGATCCATCTGTCGGCCTCGCTTCTGCTCGGCATCATCAATGACATCCTCGATTTTTCCAAGATCGAGGCCGGAAAGATGGAGGTTGAAAGCGTTCCGTTTCACGTCAGGGAAATCGTTGAAAACGTCCGCGACCTCATTTTGCCCAAGGCGGACGAGAAGCATCTGCGCCTTGAGATCTCCGTGGACGCGTCCGTGCCGGCGATGATGATGGGGGACGGTCTGCGGCTTTCTCAAATACTGCTCAACCTGCTCGGCAACGCGGTGAAATTCACGCGGCAGGGGGGCATAACGTTGAGGCTGTGGGCGGAAGCGACCGGGGACGGCCTGCTTCGGCTGCATTGCACCGTGCGGGATACAGGCATCGGCATGGATGCGCAGCAGTTGGAGAACATCCTCAAGCCTTTCACGCAGGCGGACAGCTCCACGGCCCGCAAGTTCGGCGGCACGGGCCTCGGCCTCTCCATCAGCAAGGCCCTCGTGGAGATGATGGGCGGGCGTCTGACGGTGAAGAGCGCGCCGGACGCGGGCAGCGAATTTTGCTTTTCCGTCGTTTTCGCGCCGTATGACGCCGATACGGCGGAAGAGGAAAGCGTCGCGAGCGAGGAGAACGCGCATCTGCGTTACGACGGTTGCAGTCTGCTCATCGTAGAGGACAACGAGATCAACCAAGTTGTAGCGGAAACGATGCTGTCGGAGATGGGCTTTTCGATTGACATTGCAGACTATGGTCGCAAAGGCGTGGACGCTTTTTTGCGGAAAGCATACGATCTGATATTCATGGACATTCGTATGCCGATCATGGACGGGCTTGCGGCCGCGCAGGAGATTCGCCGAACGGAAGCGGAATGGGCGCTTTCCGGCGCGAACAGCACGCGTGCGCCGCGCGTGCCGATCATCGCCATGACCGCCAACGCCATGCGGGAGGATCGGGAGCTTAGCCGCGAGGCCGGCATGGACGGACACATATCAAAGCCCATCGATATAGCGGAGATCCGGTCCGTGCTGTACAAGGTCTTGATTAAGCCGCGGCGCCGGGATTGATTGCTGCGGGGCGGCGCACAGAGGGTTCTCGGAGTTTTCCCGAGGTAACAGGATTCTCTTTACAGTTCAGAGGTAGCCGGCCGGAGGCTTGGTAATCCTCTCCGCTCTTCGCAACGCCGCAAAG
>JAITAX010000281.1 GCA_031283865.1 Eubacteriales Family XIII. Incertae Sedis bacterium | reverse complement strand
TCCCAGGGCGCGGGAGATACCCATAATTGCCATGACCGCGAATGTGTTCCGCGAGGATGTGGAAAAATGCCTTGCGGCGGGGATGAACGACCATGTGGGCAAGCCACTGGATTTTGAAGAGGTGTTGGCCAAGTTGCGTCGGTATCTGCCCGAGCGGGAGGCGCAAAGGGGGACGGATGCGGGCGAATGAGCTTGCGCTGACGGCGGCGCAGATGAAGCAATGCGACGCGTATACGATTCACGAGATGGGTCTGCCGTCGATGGTGCTCATGGAGCGAGCGGCCTTGGCCGTGGTCGATGCGCTGCTGTCGGGCCGCGATCCGTCTTTCGACGCGTCCTACGTCCTTTGCGTATGCGGCGCGGGCAACAACGGCGGGGACGGGGCGGCGGTCGCGCGGCTCTTGTCGATCACGGGCGCGCGCGCCGAAATCCTGTTCGTCGGGGAGCGGGCAAAGGCTTCCCCCGAAACGGCGCAGCAGCTTGAGATCGCGGAGAACTACGGCGTCAGGCTGCTTGAAAACCCTGCGCCGGAAGCCTTGGAGACCCTGCTTTCGCGTTCCGGCGTCACGACAATCGTGGACGCCTTGTTCGGCATCGGGCTGTCGAGACCCCTCACGGGCCTGCACAGGGAGCTGATCCGCGCCTGCAACGCTTCGCCCGCAAAGCGGCTCGCCGTCGATATCCCCTCCGGCGTTTCCGCGGATACCGGCGCGGTCCTCGGCGTCGCGACGCGCGCGGACAAGACGGTCGTTCTCGCGTTTCAAAAATTGGGCCTGACAAAAGAGCCGGGCAAAAGTCTGGCCGGCCGGACGGTGATCCGCGATATCGGCATTACGCTGCCGGCCGGCGCGGTCCCCGGCGATTCGCCGCAACCCGGACGCGCGGGACGATAGCGGCTTTTTCGTCAAAAGGCGAGCAGGTTGCCGATCAGGAGCAGCAGGGGGTTGTTGTTGTAGAGTTCGCCGGCAAACATCGACGCAAACAGCGCGTTTGAAACCGCCGTGTTCGCGGGTTCGCTGATGAGCAGCGAAACCGGCAGGATCAGCGCGAGCAGCACGAAGATGATGAGCATTGCCCTGACGGCGCCGAAGACGAGACCGAGAAATCCGTCGATTCCGCCGATGATGCCCCTGCCGCGCGACCGTTTGGAAAACAGGAAAGTGAGCAGGAACGCGGCCAGCTTGATGGCGAGCACCAGCGCGAGGTAGACGGAAACCCTGAAGCAGACGGCGGCCACGCCGTCCGCGACGGAAACGGCGAAAGTCGAAACGAGGTCGTCCGCGGCCTTTGCGATCACGTTCGGGAGATCCTCGAGGATTGCGCCGGCCTTGGCGGACGTGTGCGCGCTGAAGCGTTCTTCAAGGCCGCGCCGGATGTTGTCGTACAGCTCCGTGTTCGCGGAAAGCCAATTGCTTACATAGGGATAGACGATCACCGCCGCGACGATTGACAGCAGCCAGCCGAAAGCGCGCAGCACCGTGCGGACCAGACCGTTGCGGTAGCCGTGCGCCATGGACAGAACGATGATGATCAGGATGAGTATGTCAAGCCACATGTCGGACACCTTGTATTCTCAGGGAAATGCCGCGCTTTACATCGCAAAGCCTCCGCGGGTCGTGAGCGGGCGCTGAACGAGAGACGACATCGGTATTTTACCGGTTTTGCGCCCGGTTTGCAATGTTTTTGCGCGAATTGCGCGCTCTTCGCGGCGTTGCTTGTGTGTGCTTACTGTTCAGAGGCAGCCGGCAGGAAAGGCCCTACATATCTCCAAATCAGCGGAATCAGCGCGGTTTCGAGCAGCAGCATAAGGGCGGACTTTACGACGCGCATCGGCATGAGGGCGAGCAGTCCCGGCCCCATCATGATGTAGAGCCACAGCGAATCGAGGCCCAAGCCGTAAACGAGGCATACAATCGCGGCGGCGGGCAGCGCGCGCTTCCACGTGACGGGCCGGCGGTGCAGGAAGAGGCCGAAAGTGAGGCCCGTGAGGAAAGCCGTCAGCGTGAACCCGGGAAAAAACGCGCCGACGGGAAAGAGCGTGGCCCCTACGACGTCGTCCATGATGCAGGCGGCGCCGGCCCACAGCGGGCCGTAGGCGGCGGCGATGAGCGCGACGGGTGCGAAGTTCAAGCTTATGCGCAGCATCGGCGTGTTGACGATGGGCAAGATGCGCGTCAGGACGATGTCCAAGGCCATGAGAAGCGCGATCACGAGCTTCCCGGACAGGGGCAGCGGTGTCTTATTTTTCTGCATACAAAAAATCTCCTCCATGTCGCAACCGCGTCAATGAAAAAGATTTCCATTATCGCGCAGCGGACGCAATATTGTACCGCAAGCCGTTTTGCAGGCTTTTCGTTCATAAGCCACATCCCATCTTATGACACTTTACGCACAATATTTACTCTTAGCGGTTGGTTTTAGTTTTTAATCGATCTGCCGGGCGCGGGCGCCGAACTCGGACGCGCCGCCTGTATTTTTCAGCATACCACCTGCGGCGCACTTTTTCAAGGGAAAAATTCGGCAACGCGAAAATGCGCGCGAAAATGCGAAAAGCGGCGAAAAGCGGCGGGCTTGTGAACCCCGCCGCTTTTCACGCGCTTTCGGGCAGCGTTATTGCGCTTTCCCCTCGAGATCGGTGTTTTCCGATATCCGCCTCGGAAAGATGAGCGAAAGGATCAGCGTGGCGAGCGCGGCCACGACCACGGCGGCGTAGGTTTCGGTCAAGGCGTCCGCAATCGGATAGTGACCCGTCGCGAGCTTGACGGCCACCCAAGCGACCGCGACGATCCCCGTGAGCACCATGCTTTGGCAGGCGGCTTTCTCGGATGCCCTTTTCCAATAAATGCCGAACAGCACGACGATGAAAAGCGCGCCGCGCAGCGAGTAAGCGGAGTACACGATGTCGAGCACGGCGGTCATGTTCACGAGCGCAATCGCAGCCGCAGAGCAGATCACGCCGGACAGGGCGGTCGTCAGCCGCGACATGAAGAGCACCTGCGCGTCCGTCGCGGCGGGCTTCAGCACGCGGTGGTAGAGGTCTTTCGTAATCATCGTGCCGGCGGCGAGGATGATGGGGGATACCGTCGAGAGGATTGCCGCGAGGATAGAGGCGAGAACCAAGCCGCCCACGACGGGCGGAAGATTCATCATGAGCGTGGGAAGCGCGAGTTTCGCGTCCGTGACGTTCATGCCCGCGGTATCGAGCAGGCTGCCGTTGCCGGACATGACCTTGGCGATCATGCCGAGAAGTGCGGTGAAAATGCCGAAAGGCGCCGCCACAAAAGCGGTGATGATGCAGGCTTTCTTGGCGGTCGGAACGTCTTTTGCCGCAAGCACGGGCTGTATGCCGGCCTGAGCCGTACAGGCGCCGAGCAGGGACGCGATGATCCAAGAGCTGACCTTGGGCATACCGATTGAGAGCATGTTGAAGTAGCTCGCTTTCCCCTCGGCTGCCGCGACCGCCGCAATCCCCTCGGTGAACGCGCCCCAGCCGTTTACTTTCATGAGGGCGAATACAATCGCAAGCAGCACCCCGCCGTACATGACGAACAGGTGCATCTGATTGGTGGACGCCACCGCGTTCATGCCGCCCGCGAGCGTATAGACGATGAAGATGACCGCGAAACCGACGACGGTCAGGTTGAAGTCAAAGCCGAGCAGCGACTGACCGAGCTTGCCGGCGGCGATCATCTGGGAGAGTCCGACCGCGAGCATTACGACGGTGAGCAGCACGCTCGAAACGGTGCGCGCCTTGACGCCGAAGAAATTTTCAATGATGCCCGGGACCGTAACGCTGTCAAGGCTTCGATAGAGCTTGGCAAAACACAGGGCGAGAAACATTACGCCGATGCCGTTGGCAATCGTGTACCACGAGCCTGAAAGCCCGTACATGAAGCCGTATTCCGACACGCCCGTCGTGGATGTGCCGCCGAGCCATTCACCCGCGGATGCGCAGACGATGGCGGTTACGCCCATGGCCGCGCCGTGAAAAGCCGCAGAGCTTTTGGATTTTCGCGACGACATCATGCCGATTGCGACGGTCAGGGCGAAATATATGACGATGATGATGATTTGTACCATGATCCTGCTCCTCTCCGATTAGGCGTACATATTCTGCCGGGCGCATTCGCGTTTGCCCCTGCAATCGGGGGCCTTGCGCAAAAGCCCAATTAAAGCAAATCCGTATTCATGGCTTCCGATCAGGTCATAAGGCGCAGTGGGTCCACCTTTTCCGCGAGCGTCGCAAGAACTTCTTCGCTCGGCGGAGCGGCTTCGACTGCGCGGGATACATCCAAGGAAAAGCCTGTGTTCTCCGCGATTTGCTCCGGTGTCACACCCGGATAATACTCCGCCAGATACATGCGCTTGTCCTCGCCGAAGCGCAGGACGCCGAGTTCCGTAATGACGGCGCGCGGCCCCTTGTCGGGCAACAGACCCATCCGTTCGCGTCCCCCCGCCGCATCAATCCAGCCGGGACTTGTCACATAGTCGATCTTATCGACAAAGCGCCTTTTTTCATGTTTCATGATGATGATGGTGTCGCAGTACGACGCGATGCCGTTCGCGCCGCCGGAACCCGTGAAGCGCGTTTCGGGCTTGTGGTAGTCGCCTATACTCGTCGCGTTCAGATTGCCGTAGGGGTCTATCTGCGCGCCGCCCAAAAATCCCGCATCGATGCCGCTGCGCCGTCCGGCCACGACCGCCTGAAATCCGAAATAGCGGTACTGCGGCCAGAGTACGCTCGCGCCGTAGCATATCCGAAGATCGCTCACGCTCGTGGGGACCTCCTGCGGATTGCCCTCGAACAGGCCGCTTTCAAATACGAGGTGCGCGTGCGGCGCGTGGGTGTTTTTTGCGAGCGTCGCCCCGATCAGCGGAAGACCCGTGCCGATAATGTAGGTCTTGTCGTCCTCGATCTGCCGTGAAAGCGCGACAGCCATCATTTGCTTTGAAGTCCATTTCATCGTTTTGTCCTCCTCACTTGCGCTTCAACCCGGGCACATAACCGCAGCCCTCCACGGCCCGCAACTTCAGCAACTCGGCGGTGCCCCACTTGTTGAGATATTCATTGTGGGTAGGGCAGGCGTATACGTTTTCTTTTAAGAAA
>JAITAX010000264.1 GCA_031283865.1 Eubacteriales Family XIII. Incertae Sedis bacterium | reverse complement strand
TCGGCCATACAATGGGGCCTGCCCATCGACCAAGCGCCCGACGGCGTGATCGTGGCGCAGGCGATCAACGACCTGTGGGCCATAACGGGCAACATCGACGTTCCCGGCGGCAATGTCATCGCGCGCAACGCCTACCACGTTTCGGCCTATCCTTTCGACAACTATCAACTGGCCGATATGTACGGCGATGACTTTGTCGAGCAGGTGGTGCAGAAGCGGATCGGCTCCGACGAATACGGTTGGCTGCGGAAGTGGCGCTGCTACATACAGCCTGACATCGCCGTGCAGCAGATGCTGACGCAGAATCCATATCCCATCAAGGCCACGTGGATTCAAACCGCGAACCCGGTCGCCAACGCCGCGGATATGAAGCTGCACTACGAGGCATTGCGGGCCATGGACTTCAACGTCGTAATCGACCTCTTTCACAATCCCACGACGATGGCTGTCGCGGACGTCATCCTGCCCGCCGCCACTTTTGCCGAGCGCACGGGCTTCCGCGCGTGGTTCCAGCCCGTGCAGATCATCGCGCCGGCCGTGAGCGTCGGCGAGTGCCGCAACGACTGGGAGATCGCGATGGATATGGCGCAGCGCTTCAACCCCGAGTTGAAGCAGCGTTACCCGAACGGCATTCGGGACTATATGGATTGGCGTCTCGAACCGACGGGCATGACCTACGCCGACCTTGCGGCGCGCGGCGGCTGGAAGTGGGGCGACGAAGAGGGCAGTCCTTGGGTCCCCTACAAACGCCACGAGCGCGGCGTCCTGCGCGCCGACGGCAAGCCCGGCTTCCGCACGCCCTCGGGCAAGGTGGAGCTTAAATCCTCCCAAAACGCGGACTGGGGCGCCACGGGCGCGACGCGCGTGGACGCGCTGCCCTATTACCAAGAACCATTTGAAAGCGAGATGTCCACGCCGGAGCTGTTCAAAAAATACCCGCTGGTTATGATTACGGGCAGGCGCTCGGCGGTGTTCTTTCACTCCGAACATCGGAACATACCCTGGCTGCGGGAATGCGATCCCCATCCGGACGTCGAGATACATCCCTCCGTCGCCCGCGATCTGAAGCTCGAAAACGGCGAATGGGTCTTTATCGAAAACGAGCGGGGCCGCATCCGCCGCAAGGTGAAGATCAACGCCGGCATCCACCCGAAAACGATCAGCGTGCTGCACGGCTGGTGGCTGCCCGAAACGGAGGGCCGCTCCCCGAACCTCTTTTCCGCGTGGGATGTGAACTGCAACGTGCTGATGCCCACAGGGGTCCAGTCCAGAACGGGCTACGGCGGCAACGCGTACAAAACGACGCTCGTGCGGCTCGTGAAGATGAACGAGGGTTCGCCGGCGAGCCCGCCCGTTTCGGTCTGGGGCCGCAGGTGAGCGGCGCGGGCCTTGCCGCCGCGGAAACTTCACGGCGCGGCGAAACCCGCAAGCCTTGGCGGGTCACAGAGAAAGGAGGAACTTATGGGCAATAAAGGGATACTCGTGGACCTGCATTACTGCACCGGCTGCCACGCCTGCGAGATCGCCTGCAAGCAGGAAAACGGCTTCGACGTGGGCAACTTCGGCATACGCATCAACGAGATCATCACGGAAAAACCAAATTCGGACAGGGTGCATTTCGATTATCTGCCTTACTTCACGCCGCAGTGCAACCTCTGCGCCGAGCGCATAGCCTCGGGCGAAGACACGAAGCCCGCCTGCGTCAAGCACTGCGGCACGGCCTGTATGCAGTACGGGGAGATCGAAGAACTGGCAAAGGAATTGGCGGAAAAACCGCGCGCCATCCTGTACAGACCCTTATAAGGCTGCGGCCCTCATGCGGAGGTTCAATCCGAACGCTGCCGGCAAAGGCGCGCAAGCATTGCGGCAAGGAGAAGTTTAATGGCACAATACACATTTTCTTTCATTAACAGCGAGTACGAGCGCATCCCTGCGGAGTTGCGGGAGCGGCTGGACGCGATTTTGGCGGAGGCGGAGGCCGAAACCGATCCCGCCGTCGCGAAGCTGCTGGGCCGGGTCTGCGATTGCGTGACGCAGGCCGTCGCGGACATCGCCAAATACAGCAAGGATCAGCTGCGCCTGCCGTAGAATCGGGACGCCGCAGAGCGGCGCCGCACGAATCGGGGTGTTGCGAGCGACCGCAACGAGCAGCGGAGCTTCCTTTTTTGATTTTTTTGATCTATGATTATTTGCTGAAAAACCTTGACATTGGAATGATACCAATGTTTATAATATGCTTGGACTGCAAAATCATAGGAAGGCTGCCGGCATCAGTGTGAGACGCCGGCGCCGAATCAAAGGAGGAAAACAACGCTATGAAAAGAAAGACACTACTCATTTTGCTCGCCGTAATGCTGACGGCTGCGATGGCCTTTACGGGCTGCGGCGGCACGGCATCGAACAGCGGCAACGAAGCCGACACAGAGGCGACCGCAGAGGGCGATGCAGAGGGTGATGCGGCGAGCGAAAGCGCGTTCGCGAACCTTGAACCCGTAAAGCTCACGTTCACGATGCACGACCCCGTGACGTCCCGCATCGGCCAAGCCACCCAAGTTTGGGCGGATGAGGTCGCGGCGCTGACGGACGGCAAGCTGACGATTGAGATCTTCGGCAGCGGCACGCTGGCGCCCGGACCCGAGGCCCTGAACTTCGTCATGGACGGCACGGCTGACATCGGCTGGCTCTACACGATGTTCTACCCGGGCCAGTTCCCGCTCACGGAGGTCGTGGCGCTCCCGATGAACGGCCCGACGCACCCCGCCCAGACCGCGCAGGTATTGTGGGATCTGTACGACACCACGCCCGAACTGCAAACGGAGCTTTCCAAGGTTCACGTGCTGCTGATGTACGGCAATCCCGCGAACTTCATTTCAACCAAGAAAGGCCCCATCAACACGCTCGCGGACATCAGGGGCCTCAAGCTCCGCTGCCCGGCCGGGGCGATGACGGAGGTCATGAAGCTCTGGGGCGCGGCGCCTGAGGTGGTGCCTCCCGGGGACACCTACGACCAATTGGCGAAGGACGTCATAGGCGGAACCTCTTGGGAATGGCAGGGCTTGGAGGCTTTCAAGCTCTATGAGCAGCTCGACTACTACATGGAAGACATGCCTATCTACGAGGGCGTTTTCGTGGTCGGCATGAACAACGAGAAGTGGGCGGCTCTCGACCCGGCGTATCAGCAGGTTCTGAGCGACACGACGGGCAAGGACGGCTCCGTGACTTTCGGCGAAACTTTCTACAACGCGGCGCAGGAATCCAAGACAGCCATCTTGGCGGCCGATTCGACCGCAGAGATCGTCACGCCCACAGCCGAGGCGATTGCGGAATTTAAGGTGATCGCGGACGGCTACATTCCGACTTGGGTTTCGAGCAATACGAAAGACGGCTTTGACGCGCAGGGCTATTTTGAAAAAGCTGCGTCGCTGACCGAGCAGTATAAAAGGTAACAATGCAAGCCGGGGGTTTGGGAAAGCCGAACCCCCGGCTTTGATTTTCCCGAGCCTTTCAGAAGGAGCCTGACAAATGGAGTCCACCACATTGGCAATTGCGGCAATCGCCGTGTTTCTCGTGCTGATCT
>JAITAX010000246.1 GCA_031283865.1 Eubacteriales Family XIII. Incertae Sedis bacterium | reverse complement strand
CGGGAAATAGCCGTGGAACAGGCCGCAGTTGTTCATGTGCTCGCTCAGCTCGTCGGGTTCTTCGCTGATCGGAATGCGCGCGGCGGGGGTTTCGCCCACGTCGGAGTCTATGCCCACCTGTCCGTGCAGGAGGAAATGCCCGTCCGTCGCGGTGCAATAAGGATTGCGATGCGCCTTGACGAGCGCGTCAAGCTTATCCATGATGCGAAGCCCCAGCGCGTCCGCCTCCGCAGACCGGCCGAAACGCGCCGACTTGCCCTCCTTTTGCATCAGCGTGTTCACGCATTCGGCGAGGCCCACGAGTCCGAACATGGCCGTGAAGCGGTCCCTGCGAATGAAGCCCTCTCGCGCGAGGAAATTACTTTCAAAAAATCCCGACTGTTCCATCATGAACGCGATGCGCGCGTCCATATAGCGCATCATGACTTCGGCCGCGTGCACGAGCCGCCGCCAAAAATCCGCGAGCTGTGCGGCGGAAGCCGCCAGATGCCCGAGGCGTAGGCGCGCGAGCGTATACGCGCCGCCGCCTGTGAGAAGCCCGTTGTAACAGCTGGCCAGCGCGTAGCCCTCGCCGAGATCGCGCAGGAACATCTTATGGTTCGCAAAACTCGGCTTCGCGCTGCCGAGCGCCGTGATTGCAGCCAGCCGCGCATAGTCGTCGGGCGTGATGTCGGGATCGTAGAGAAAGGAGATGTTCGGAACGCTCTTAGGCTCCTCCGCTTCGCATTCGAGCAGGAGCCGCCCCGTCAGGCTGTCGTGCGGGCCGATGTCCGCATGGCAGAACGAGTCCGTAACGGTGCGGTCCACATAGCGCATGAACAGCGCGAGCTTCTTGCGGGCCGATTCTCTGTCCTCCTTTAAGACAAAGGCTTCGAGCAAGCGGTCGAGAAAGCCGATGAACACGGGAAAATTCGTCACCGACGGCACGTGGCGAATGAATATGGACAGCACGTTCAGCGCCTCATCCAGATCCGTCGGCGGCGCGAGTTGCAAGAACTCGCAGCCTTTCTCGAAGAGCAGCGCGTAATCCGGCACGATGTAGCGCGGGCGCGGTGGGCAGTTCGACTCGTCGAGATCGCAGAGGATCCCCTGTTCCTTGAGCTCAATATAACCCTCCGGCAGCTCCAACACATCGATCAGCGATTCGGCTAAGCGTTCGAGCCCCGTCACTTTCTGTTCGTGCGTGAGCTGTCTGCTGCAAACGGTCTCGAGTATACTGCGCCGCGTTTTTGCAAGGCGCTCTGCGCTGATCGGTCTTATGTTCATTTTGAAACCCCCCTTGATTTCCCCCGCCGAGAGAGTGCGCCCGCCCCACACGGGGCGCTTCTCGGTTTCGATCTGTTGCGGTGTGAGAATCGACCCCGGGCATACGCCGGTTTCGATCCAAAAGCCTTTCCCACTCTATCATACCCCGGTGCGCGCGTTTTTAAAACCACGCCCAAGCTCTCCGCAAAAAAATCCGCCGGCCCCGCAGCGAGGCGCTGCGGGGCCGGCGACAGAACAGGCGCGGAACGGATCAGTGTCCCGCCGGGTCGTAGATCTTGCCGCTCGCCGCGGGCGCGTGGCTCTTGCCGATGAAGAGCAGCACGAGCAGCGTGATGATGTAGGGAATCATGCTCAGCAGGTGCACGGAGACGCTGAGCGCGAACTTCGGGTTGCCCAGCGACAGCGACAGCGACTTGCAGAAGCCGAACAGCAGGCAGGCCAGCACGGTGCTGCCCGGCTTGTACTTGCCGAATATGACGGCTGCGATGGCGATGAAGCCCTGCCCCGATATGATTGACGGGAAGAAGTACGACACGGTGGACAAGGGAATGACCGCGCCGCCGAGCGCCGCGAGTATACCGGACAGCACGACGCAGAAATAGCGCAGGCGAAACACGCCGATGCCGAGCGTCGCCGCCGCACGCGGGTGCTCCCCGACGGCGCGGATGCGCAGGCCCATGCGCGTCTTGAACAGCAGGAACCAAATGCCGAGCGCCAGCAGCAGGCAGAGATACACCGACACGTAATTCTTGAACATATAATCCAAGAAAGAATTTTCAGGGAATACGCCGCCAAGGACGAGCGGCAGTTTGCCCGTAAGCTCGACGGGCCGCGTCTGCGTGGAACCGTCGAACAGCGCCTTGCAGAAATATACAGCCGCGCCGGGCGCGAGCAGGTTGATCGCGATGCCGGAGATCGTCTGGTCGGCCTTGAACGTGATACAGGCCAGCGCGTGCAAAAGTCCGAAGATCGCGCCGGCGAGGATCGCCGCGAGCAGGCCGGCCCACGGATTGCCGAAGATGGTTGCGGCGGCGGCGCAGGAGAAAGCGCCGACCACCATCTGCCCCTCTATGCCGATGTTTACCACACCCGAGGTTTCGCTCATGATGCTGCCCAGGCCCGCGATAATCAGCGGCGTTGCGTATGTAAGCGTCGAACTGATGAGAAGTCCTATATCCGAAGAACTGAACATCATAACGGCCTCCCCTCTTTCTTCGCGCGGAAAAAGCTTACAAGAGCCCGAAACGCGCCCATAATCGCAATGGAATAGATGATTACGCCGATAATCACGCTGACGAGCTCGCTCGGCGCGCCGATGATGTTCAGCTTGCTGCCGCCGTACTTCATGCCGCCGTAGAAAAGTCCCGCGAACAGCGCGCCTATCGGATTTATGCCGCCGATCATCGAAACGGATATGCCGTCGAAGCCGTAGCCCTCCTGCGCGGCGAGCTGCGTGATGCGCCCGACGACGCCGAGCACCTGCACGGCGCCGCCCAGCCCCGCGAGCAGGCCCGAAATGCCCATGCTCAGCGCAATGGACCGGCCGACGTTGATGCCGCCGTACTCCGCCGCGTTGCGGTTGAAACCGACGGCCCGCAGGCGGAAGCCCAGCGTGGTCTTGTTCAGAATCAGCCAGCAGCACGCGACGGCCGCGAGCGCGAGCAGCATACCCCAGTGTATGCGCACGGAGCCGAAGTTTTCCTTGAACGCGTCGGTATAGATGCGCGCGGTTTCGCTTACATCCACCGAGGCCGTGGAATTTGGCTTCTTGAAAGCGGGCGTCATAACCATGAAATTCGAGAAATAAAAAGCGATCCAGTTCAGCATGATGGTCACGATCACCTCGTGGATTCCCTTGTAAGCCTTGAGAAATCCCGCGATCGCGCCCCAAGCGGCGCCGGCCAGACCGCCGACCAGCACGGCGACCGCGCCGTGCAAGCCCGCCGGCAAGGGCAGGGCCGTGCTGACGATGAGCGCCAAGAGGCTGCCCATGATATACTGCCCCTCGGCGCCGATGTTGAAAAGCCCCGTCTTGAAAGCAAAGGTGACGGAAAGACCCGTGAATATGATCGGCGTCGCGTACTGCACCGCGTACATCCGCGTCTTGCCCGTGCCGAGAACGCCGCCGAACAGCGTACTGTACGCCTCGA
>JAITAX010000224.1 GCA_031283865.1 Eubacteriales Family XIII. Incertae Sedis bacterium | reverse complement strand
TTCCGGACAATAACAAAATATGTGCAAATTTTGCACATATTTTTCGGGAGTTTCGCCTATATTTCAGTCCGGCCCGTCGGCCGGCGGCGTATGCGGACGAGCCGCTCGGGCGGAATTGTTCAGTCCGGCCTGTATTTCAGGTGGCTGCCGGGTTGTCTGTCGCAGAAGACCGTGCCGTCCCGGCAGACGATCTCGCCGTTCACGATGACGCAGTCGATCCCCGCAGGCGGCGCGTTGGGGTCGCCGAAGCCGACGTAGTCCGCTTTGTCGATGATGCGGTCGTAGTCGAAGATCACCATGTCCGCGTCGAAACCTTTGTCGATGTTTCCCTTGTCCGGGATGCGAAAGCGCTGCGCGGGACCCCAGGTGATTTTGCGGATCGCCTCCGTCAGGGGCAGCTGCGCTTCATCCCGCGCATAGCGTCCGATCAGGCGCGGAAAAGTTCCCGCGGTTTCCGGGTGTCCGACGTTCTCATAGTGCGGGCCGTCCGCCGCGTTGGAAGAGATGAGCATATAGGGTTCCTGCACCGCCCGCACGATTTCCGTTTCGTCGCAGGCAAAGATCGTCACGAGCGTCGCCGGAAAGTTTTCACGCAGGTAAAGGAATTTTTCTTCGGTGCAAAATTCGCCCGTGTATATGCCGGAGGAGATCATCACCTTGATGTCCGTACCCCGGTTGTAGCGCTTCATCCAGTCCCCTTTCAGCAGGGAGGAGCCGATACAGTTGGGATAGGCCGCGTACAGGCCTGTGTCCGCCGTGATGTCATAGCCCTCGTCCCGCATTCTGCGGATGACGGCCAGCGCCTTGGGCATGATGCCGCGAAAGCCCGTCATATAGGCTAAGTGCAGGAGATGTACGGCCACGCCCGTTTCTTTCATGATGCGCTCCACCTCTTCGAAGTGCTTGAGCGCCGTCTTGCCGTCCCCGCGCATGTGAATCAAGAGGATGCGGTCGTAGGTTTTCGCCACCTCCGCGATACCGATCAATTCGGACGCCGACGTGCCGGGGACGTATTCGAGGCCGAAGTGGATGCCAAAGGCGCCGTTTTTCAAAAACTGCTCCGCGAGCATGTTCATCTCGGCGATCTCCGAAGCCGTGGCCGCGCTGTAAACGTCGCGCATACCCACCGCGCGGCGCAGGGTAAAGGACTGAGAGATGTAGAATCCGTGGTTGATGAGAAAACCCTGTTCGGAGATCTGCCGTATGAGCTTGCCGTCGAAGTTGCGTTCGCCGCCGATTGTCGTCGTGGCGCCCTGCCGCAGCACGCATTCGGCGGAAAATCGCTTGCCGCTGACGTGCGAATGAAAATCGATGAAGCCCGGCGCGACCACGCGCCCCGTCGCGTCGATGGTTTGCTTTCCCTCCATCGGCGCCGCGGACACGGCGGCGATCTTCCGGCCGATGACGCCGATGTTGGCCTGCTCCGCGCTGTCCGGCGAAAAGCGAATCACCGTCCCGCCTTTGACTACCAGATCGTATTTCTCAGGCGTCATATCCGTCGCGTCCTTCCCGCATGAACTTATAGACGGTGGATCGGGAGATATCGAGGATTTTGGACGCGCGGCTCACGTTGTCGTTGTTCGCGGCGACCACGTGCCGCACGTATTCGCCCATCGCCTGCTGCAAGCTCGGCTGCCGTTCGCGGTCGCCCATCAGTTGGAGCGTCCGGCTCTTTTGCAGTTCGAGCGGCAAATCTTCGACGGAAATCGTGTCGTTCCGGCACATGATCGCGGCGTACTCTATCGCGTTTTGCAGTTGCCGGATGTTGCCCGGCCAGTCGAAAGACGCGAGCACGGCCATCGCGCGCTTGTCCACGCGCTTTCGCATTGTCCGCGTCATGCGCGCGAGAAAGGACTCTATGAGCAGGGGAATGTCTTCCCGCCTGTCTCGAAGCGCCGGCGTTTTGATATGCGCCACGTTCAGCCTGTAATACAGGTCGTGGCGGAAAAGCCCCTCCGCGATGCGGTCCTCAAGCTTGACGTTCGTGGCGGCTATGACGCGCACGTCCACGGGGATCTGCTTTGTCCCGCCGATGCGGGTGACAACGCTCTCCTGTAAAACGCGCAGCAGCTTCTGCTGCATTTCGTTCGACATGTTGCCAATCTCGTCGAAGAAGATCGTTCCGCCGTCGGCCAGTTCGAAAACGCCGGGTTTCCCCTCCTTTTTCGCGCCTGTGAACGCGCCGCCCTCGTATCCGAAAAGTTCACTTTCCAACAGTTCTATGGGAACGGCGCCGCAGTCAACCGCCACGAAAGGATAGTCCCGGCGCGCGCTTCTGTTGTGGATCGCCTGCGCGAACATCTCTTTTCCGGTGCCGCTTTCCCCCTCGAGGACGACGCGGATGGTGTGTTCCGCGGCTTTCAGCGCCAAGGTTTTGCTTTCCCGTATGGCTTTCGACGCGCCGATTATGTCCGAGAACTCGTATTTGGCCTGATTCTTGATCTTGCCGGCCAGCACCTTGATCTCGTGAATGCTCTTGAAGATGACAACCTTTCCGATCTCGTTGCCCGCTTCGCCCCGTATGGGCCGCACGTCCAAAAAACAACTGTATCGCTGGCCGCCGCCGTGGATGATGACCGCTTCGTTTTCGTATGACTGCGCTTCGCTTCCGAGAAAACCCCCGAGCGCCGGCGTGGTGATGATCGCTTCCGCCGCGTCCCGGCCGATGATATTGTTGAGTTCTTCGCCCATCAGGCCGCACATGCGCAGGTTGATCTGGGTAATCTTTCCGTTGCCGATGTAGACGACGCCCTCCAGCACCATTTCCATGATCGCCTGAAGACGGCTGTTGTTCTCGACGAGCCGCGCGTTGATGCTGCGAATGCGGCTCTCGTTTTCTATGGCGCTGGCTACGGAGGAAACCATGCCCAGCGTGTGCTGGTGTATCATCTCGTAGCGGCCCGCCACGCTGATGACGCAGATCACTTCGCCCGCGCTGTTCAGCACGGGCGCGGACGAGCAGGTCCAGCGGTGAAATACGTGCACGTAATGCTCCGCCCCCGCGATCTGAATCGGCGCCTTTGTGATGACGGCCAGCGCAATGCTGTTGGTGCCGGCCGTTTGCTCCAGCCGATTCGCGCCCGGCAGGGAAAGGGTCTTTTCCGCAATCTCCAGGGTGTCCCGGTCGCCTATGCTCTTCAGGATGAAGCCGTCCGCGTCCACATAGTGAATGATGAGGCCGGAGCCTTTCACGATCTCGTACAGCGATTCCATGTACGGCGTTACAATCGCCAGTATTTCCGCGTTTTCCCGCAGTTTTTCCGCCACCTGCGCTGCGGTCAAAAGGGGGAGGTTGGTGCTCGACATCGGATCGAGCCCCAAGGCTCTGCACCGCACCCAGGAATCGGCCACGGTTTTCTTCACGACGGCGCTCTTGATCTTGCCGCTCTTCATGAAGTTGACCCAGGCGTTCTCAAAGGCCAACAACTCCGGGTTGTAGGCGAAAAAATAGGGGTTCAGCAGATGATCGTCCATAGCGCCTCCCTGCCGGCCTCTCGGCGGCCGCAACGATATAATCGTATTATTGCGGGATGATCTCGATCCAATAGCCGTCCGGATCGCTGATGAAGTACACGCCCATTTGCGCGTTGTCGTAGCAGATCGCGTCCATCTCTGCGTGCTTTGCGCGGGCGGCCTCAAAATCGTCGGCGCGAAAGGCGAGGTGGATCTCGTTGTCGCCGAGGTTGTAAGGCTCTTTCCTGTCCCTAAGCCAAGTCAGCTCGATTTGGTGGGCGCTTTGGCCGTCCTCGAGGAATACGAGGCGAAAGCTGCCGTCCTCCGCGTCCACGCGGCGCACGGGCCTTAGTCCAAGGGCCTCCGCGTAAAATCGCAGGCTTTTCTCCATATCAAATACGTTGATGTTGTTGTGAATACATGTGAATTGCATGACTTCGCCTCCTGCTTAACAAACGGGGGATGTTCTCGCTGTCTCAATTATTGTAGCCCGGCCGGTGCTAAATGTCAAATTGCAATGTGTGCGCGCGCCGGGTTTCGGATTTCGCGGTTTCGCGAGCCGGTTTCGCGAACGTGCCGGCTAACCGCCGGCTAACCACGTGCCGCGATTTGCTTGATAATGCTTGCAAAAGAACATCTGTTCCGGTACTATAAAAGGAGCCGTCGCGGAACGGGCGGCGGGGCGGCGGGGCAAGGCGGCGGAGGCGCGCATGGGCGAATTTAAAATCATATCCGATTATAAGATGACGGGCGATCAGCCGCGGGCGGTCGAGCTGCTCACGGACGGGCTTGTGCGCGGGCAAAGGCACCAAACCCTGCTCGGCGTCACGGGTTCCGGCAAGACTTTCACGATGGCAAACGTGATCGAACGGGTGCAGAAACCCACGCTCGTCATTTCCCACAACAAGACGCTCGCGGCCCAGCTTCACGGGGAGTTCAAGGAGTTCTTCCCGGAGAACGCCGTCGAATACTTTGTGAGCTACTACGATTACTATCAGCCGGAGGCTTACGTTCCCTCGACGGACACCTATATCGAGAAAGATTCCGACATCAACGAAGAGATTGATAAGCTGCGCCACTCGGCCACGGCGGCGCTGTCGGAACGACGCGACGTGATCATCGTGGCCAGCGTTTCCTGCATATACGGCATCGGCAGTCCCGTAGACTACGAGAACCACGTGCTTTCGCTGCGGCCCGGCATGGAGAAGAGCCGCCGCGAGATCCTGCGCAAGCTCGTGGACAACCAGTACACGCGCAACGACGCGGGTTTCGCGCGCGGCAATTTCAGGGTGCGCGGCGATGTGGTTGACATCTTCCCCGTGGGCGGCGACAGCGCCGTCCGCGTAGAGCTTTTCGGCGACGAGATTGAAGCCATCAAGGAGATCAATCCGCTGACGGGCGAGATTACGGCGGTCCGCAGCCACATCTCCGTATTCCCCGCGTCGCACTACGTGACCTCACGCGAAAAGTTGGACAGGGCGCTGGCTTCCGTGGAGGACGAGCTTGCAGAGCGCATGGCCTATTTCAAATCCGAGGGCAAGCTGATCGAGGCGCAGCGCATAGAGCAGCGCACACGCTTCGACATCGAAATGCTGCGCGAAATCGGCAACTGCAAGGGCATAGAAAATTATTCGCGGCACATCAACGGACTGCCGGCGGGCAGCCGGCCCTACACGCTCATAGACTATTTCCCCGACGATTTTCTGATCGTCATAGACGAATCCCACGTCATGCTTCCGCAGCTGCGGGCCATGTACGCGGGCGACCGGTCGCGCAAGACCGCGCTCGTGGACTACGGGTTCAGACTTCCGTCCGCGCTCGACAACAGGCCGCTCACTTTCTCCGAATTTGAAGAAATCGTGAACCAAATCGTCTGCGTCAGCGCGACGCCCGCCGCCTACGAAACGGAACACAGCGGCGGCGTCAGCGCCGAACAGGTCATCCGGCCGACGGGTCTGCTCGACCCCGTGATCGAGGTGCGCAAGACGGAGGGGCAGATAGATGATCTGATCGGCGCGATCAACGAGGTGACGGCGCGCGGCGAAAAGGTCCTCATCACCACGCTGACGAAGAAGATGGCCGAGAGCCTGACCGATTATCTTAAAAATGTAAATATTCGCGTGCGCTATCTGCACTCGGAGGTGGAAACGCTTGAACGCATGGAGATCCTGCGGGATCTGCGGCTCGGCGTGTTCGACGTTCTCGTGGGCATCAATCTGCTGCGCGAAGGATTGGACCTGCCGGAGGTGTCGCTCGTCGCGATTCTCGACGCGGACAAGGAGGGTTTTCTGCGAACGGAAACCTCCCTGATCCAGACGATCGGCCGCGCCGCGCGGCATGAGCGCGGCAAGGTGATCCTGTACGCGGACCGCGAGAGTGCGGCCATGCAAAGAGCCATATCCGAAACCGACAGGCGGCGGCGCATACAGCGGGCGTACAATGAGGCGCACGGCATTACGCCGCGCAGCGTCCAAAAGGGCATACGCGCGGTGATCGAAGCGACGCGCGTGGCGGAGGACGTCGACGACACCTATGTCTACGAGAAGAGCGTTCTCGAAATGACGGCGAAAGAACGGGCGGACTATATCAAGCAACTCGAAAAGGAGATGAAAGAGGCCGCGGCAAATCTCGCGTTCGAGCGCGCGGCGCTGCTGCGCGACAGGGTATTCGAGTTAAAGGCGGCGCGCTGAGACGGACCGAAGCCAAGCGGGCGCCGGGTCGGGCATCGGGGCGAAGCCGGGCCGAAGCCAAATCGAATCCGGACCGCCGGAGCGAAACCGGACCGAGCCAAGCCGGGCCGGGCGTCGCCCGCCCGGCGCGGCGAAAGCCCCGTCAGCTCTGCGCGGACCCGCCTGCGGTGATGGGAATGCTGAAAGTGATGCCCTCATTTTCATCCTCGTCCACCTCGGTGTACATGAGGTTCAATCCGGCGGTGTCTATGGGAATCTCATAAATCATGTGGTATTCCACGGTTTCGTCCGTATCCAAGTCAAATTCCAGAGGCATCATCTCGTCGGAGAGCGGATCGAGGGGATATATGTAATCGCTGAACGACGGCGCGTCCATATAGAAATCAAAGGTACCCATGGGGCTGGCCTCGTCAAAGGTTCCCGTTTCGGTGACCAGCACGTCGTACAAGGTGTATCCCTCCTCCGGCGCGTAACCCGCGTATTCGGATACTTCGCCGATGGATTTTATCGTAAATTCAAACCACTGGGTGCCGTAAGCCTTGCCGATCTCCCCAACGACATCGCCGGAAAGCATTTCGACGACGGATTGAGCCGCGTTCCGTGCGACCTCTTTAACGGAATTGCCGCAGCCGGACAGGGCAAGCGCCAGACTCAGGACCACCATGCTGCCAAAAAACAGTTTTTTACGCATTTTACATTCCTTTCTTTTCCATACGACAAGCGTACACAAACGATACGTTCTCCGGATGGTTAAAGTTTACCATCGTCGCAAATGTCAGTCAAGCCACATTCGTAATTTTAAACCGTTTTCTTGATTTGCAAGAGTATATTCTCCAATTTTCGTATTTCTTTTGGCCCGATTTCCTTTTGATTTAACCGAAACAATTTTTCAAAAATCTTCGCATTGTCTATAAGGCGAATTAAATTATCCTGCGCTTTGTCTTGAATGGCGCCGTTTTCATATCGCGTAATTGTTTTCTCCCCAACGCCCAGCAATTTTGCAAACATGCTTTGCGATAAAGCATATTTTTTCCTTGTTTGTTTAATTTGATCGGATGAGAGCAAACCTTTTTGCTCTTTAAACTTGTCATACGCTCTTATCAGATTTGCCTCATCCAGCGCATTGTCCCAAAGTGCTTCTCCGCATACGGCACAGTAACGCACATCGGACTCAATCACAACATTCTCATTCTTGACCGGATATGCTTCTTGCACCTTTTTCACCGCAGTTTCAGTAATCCTTTTGCATTTTTCACAATAAAAATTTTCCACTTTAGTCTGTCTCCATAATTTTTTATTATCTATTTGCAGTATTCGAATTTTTCGATTTTCTGATTTTTTTTGAGCTTCAACTGTATTCAACAATCTGTTCATAATTCGTCGTGACATTATATATTTTAGTATTCGGAAATATGAAAACTGAGTATTTTTAAGCTTTGATCACTCGAAACGATTTTAATTTTTACATAAAAAGTATCCGTAACAATATAAGTTTTAAAAACCCAGACAGCATCTTTTTCATTGGGATCATCATCAGGTTCCGGGCCGCGAATGTAATTTGCATATGAAAGATTGCAAACTTCGTCCAAAACGTCTTTCAATAACAAACCGTGTTGCGCCATTGATTTTCTGTTTTTTTCTCTTGGGATTAACGTATACTTCCCATTCCGGATCGCCTCCTTTACGCTATTTAAAAATGCCTCTGCCGCCTCTTTGGAAACTTGCATTTTCACACCCTCTTTCAGTTGCAGAGATTTTAAAAAAAAATCGGTATCATTTGATACTATTTTACCCTCTGCATAGGATTGTGTCAATATGCAAAAACAATCCCTGTATATTTTTGAAGATTGCAAGTTTAATTGCCCACCATATTTATCCATTGCACTAAGC
>JAITAX010000184.1 GCA_031283865.1 Eubacteriales Family XIII. Incertae Sedis bacterium | reverse complement strand
CTCACGGAGGCCCTCACAGAGGCGGCGGAAGCAGCCGCGACCCTCGCGGCGGATATAGAGGCGGTGAATGCGAAGTACCTCGGTTCGAACGGCGAAACGCGCGCATCCATAGTGTCCGCGGCGATTGAGCCAAACAGAAATCTCTATGCGCTGAACCGTATGCTGCGCGATGCTTTTGCGCGCTTCGACCGCAGCGGGGCGCTCGTGCTGCCGCACGCGGAAGCCTTTGCGAACGCAGAAGCCTTGGAAGCCGCGCTGGCGGCGCTGCGCGCAAAGGACGGCGCCGGCGCCACAGAAGCCCTAAAAAAGGTGGGCTTCGGTCGCTACGCGGATTACGACGCGCAGGTCTGTGATTTCTTCGCGGCCCCGGGCCGCGCCGGCACCTGGGCCGCCGGCCGTGAGGCGGGCCCCGCCCTCCGCACGGACGTCACGATCCGAAGCCTTGCGCAAAAGCTCGCGGAGCAGGACACGGACCTGAGCGCGGAGATCGAAGAGCTTGACGCGCTTCTGGCGCAGGAGAAACTGCGCCTGCGCGAGATACTGGATGCGGAATTGTCGCAAATCGAAGCGATTCTTCCGCGCCTTGATCACGCAATCGCCGGCATCGCACCGCTGCTCGCGGCGGAATAGCCGTCCGCCGCCGGACCCGTCAAACAATCCGTCGATCATTTCGGCGGATTTTTTTATGATTTCGAACGGCGGAACCGGCCATCGGTTTCCGCCCGGCTTCACGGGATTTCCTTTCTCCGCTTCTCCTTGGAATAAAACAGACGGCAAAAACTCGATTATCAATATCAATCAATGCTGTAAATTATATTAAAAATCGAACTATAAAGTTACTTTACAGTGTATCGTTGCGCGTAATTCATCATAAAATAAATATAAATCGTTGAAAAATCAATTAATTTTCTAAACCCTGCCGCGATACGGCGCAATGCTCGCGCGCAATCAATTTAAAAATAATTTCTAAACTTTTTTCGACAAACACTTGATATTTATTTTTTCCTGTAATATAATCTATTAGAGGTTGTAATTATATGGGCGGGCGTGTTCATCCGACCCCGCCGCCGCAGGAAAACCCTGCCGCGGGCACCTTGACAGCACAAAAATAGCAAGTACGTCGCAATGATTTCAAAAACACTTGAAATCGTCCGGGATATTTGATATCCTGTTGGTGGCACAACGTATATCGCGCGGGTGTAGTTCAATGGCAGAACACCAGCTTCCCAAGCTGGATACGAGGGTTCGATTCCCTTCACCCGCTCCATATCCGAAGAGCGCCAACCTCGATACGGGATCCCGCCGCGGTTGCGCGCTCTCTTTTGTTTGCCCGGGAAGCCATTTCCCCCGCCGCGAAAGGCCGCAGCTTCGGTGGGATTCGCTGTCGCGGAGGGCGTTTCGCTCGGAATTGTTCAGGGGGAGAACCGTTTGGGGACTTCCGCGCCACAAACGCCGGCGCCGGAGGCTTGGGGGTCTTCGCGCCGCGAAACGAAAGAAGTAAGGAGGAAATGGGAAAATGAGGCTTCAAATCACCACGGACTACGCCATTCGCATGGTGGACTATCTGGCCCAACGCAGGGGACAGCTTGTCAACGCGCGAAACATGGCGGAAGAACTCGGGATCACCTATCAGTATTCCATGAAAGTGATCAATCAACTGAAAAAGGGCGACATCATTTGCTCGGTACAGGGTTGCAACGGCGGCTATTTGCTTACGCCGGAGGCGAGCAAGGCGTCCTTTTACGACATCATCTGCCTGATGGAGGGGGACGTTCGCCTGAATCGCTGCGACGATCTGTCGCGCTTTTGCGATAGGGATGTGTCGGAGTATTGCGCCGTACACAAATTCCTGCAGGACGCGCAGGAAAAATTAATTGAGGGCCTGAAGAACAAGCGAATCGTCGATGTCTACAGAAAGAAACGCTCTGCGCGCGCACATGCCGTGTAGGCGCGCCGCAAGCGCCCATTTGTCCGCCGACTGAAAACTTTCGCTGTAAGTCCGCAAGAAAATGTGCTACAATAGTCGAAAAGCTGTTGTGGCGCATTTTTCTTTTTTCATCGTCTTTCATCCATTGCGCGCGGAGGGATCCGGTCCGGTCCGCACACAGCAAACGGCGCTCGTTTTTAAAAGAAACAGGAGATGTATTGCATTATGAGAGCGGTAATCACGGTGATCGGCAAGGATATGGTCGGCATACTGGCGAAAGTCAGCACGACCTGCGCGGAGGCGAACGCGAACGTGATCGAGGTGACGCAGTCCGTGTTGCAGGAGTTTTTTGCGATGGTTATGCTGATCGATCTGGAGAAGATGAACTGCGAGCTTCCGGAGCTTCGCGAGAAGCTGCGCCGGAACGCGGAGGGCATGACGATTCACGTGATGCACGAGGACATCTTCAATTCGATGCACAGAATATGATTCGGAGGCAACTATGCTGAATATGACCGACATCATGGAAACGATCACGATGATTCAGGAGGAAAACCTCGATATCCGGACGATCACGATGGGCATATCGCTGTTGGACTGCTGCGATTCCGACATCGAAGTTTCCTGCGGCAAGATCTACGACAAGATCTGCCGCCGCGCGCGTAAGCTCGTCGAAACGGGCGCCGCAATCGAGCAGAAATACGGCATTCCGATCATAAACAAGCGCATATCCGTCACGCCTATCGCGATGCCGGCGGGCGCGTCGGGCGGCGATCCGCTGCGCTACGCCCACGCGCTGGAGCGGGCCGCGAACGAGGTGGGCGTGAATTTCATCGGCGGGTTTTCCGCGCTCGTCCACAAGGGTTTTTCGCCGGGAGACAGGGAGCTTATCGCCTGTATTCCCGAGGCGCTGGCTTCGACGGAGCGCGTCTGCGCCTCCGTCAACGT
>JAITAX010000022.1 GCA_031283865.1 Eubacteriales Family XIII. Incertae Sedis bacterium | reverse complement strand
CTACAACGATGCGTTCGGTCACTTGGAGGGGGACAAATGCCTGATGCAGGTCGCGGACTGTCTGCAACAGAGCTTTCGCCGCGCCTCGGATATCGTGAGCCGCTACGGCGGCGAAGAGTTCCTGCTGGTCTTCGAGGCGAAGAGGGATGAGGACCTCATGCTTGCGGACAAGGCCCGCGAAAACTTGCAGGCGCTGAAGATCCCGAGCGCGCGCACGGAGGTTTCGTCTTACGTCTCCATCAGCGTCGGCGTCTGCGTCGTGCGACCCGCTGCGGATACGCCTACGCACGAGGTGCTGAAGACAGCGGACGAGGCCCTGTACGAATCGAAGCGCAGCGGCCGCAACAAAACGACGGTGCGGGAGTACGCGCCGCACGAAACCCCGCAGGAAATGACGGCGCTTTGAGCGCACACCGAGCGCCATGCCGATTCGCAAGCTTATCCCAAAAGCGAATCAACGCAGGCGCTCTTTTTTTATGCCTTTCGGATGTTTTTTTCATTTCTCACAAGTTCATCACAAAGTGGCAGTATATTTAAACGAGTAAACGCGCGAACGGCGGGCGGTCTCCCGTGTGAGGCTTGTCCGTCGGTTGCAAGCCAAGCGGCCGGGCCGAGGCGGATTATGCCATGTGGGACGGGAAACCCTGCATCTTAATAGTGGACGATGAGGCGAAGATCACGAAAGCGCTGCGCGATTTCTTCAACGCGCGCGGCTATCGCACGCTCGAAGCCTTTGACGGCGGCGAGGCCATAGACGTCTTTTACGAACACAGCACGAAGATCGATTTGCTGCTGCTCGATGTCATGATGCCCGTGGCCGACGGCTTCTCCGTTTTGAAAGAGATTCGCCGCGATTCGAACATTCCCGCCATTATGCTGACCGCGCGGGCCGAGGAATACGATCAGATTGCGGGTTTTCGGCACGGCGCGGACGATTACATCCCCAAGCCTTTTTCGACCTCCTTGCTGCTCGCCCGCGTGGAAGCCGTGCTGAAGCGGGCCGGCAAGGGGCCGGCCGGCGAGATCGAGATCGGGCCGCTGTGCATCGCCCCGGCGCAGCGTTTCGTTTCACTCGGCGGGAAGCGCGTTGAACTCACGCCCAAGGAGTTCGATTTGCTGTGCTGCCTCGCCGCGAATCGCAGCAGGGCGCTGACGCGCGAACAGATATTGAACGAGGTGTGGGGCTACGCGTTCGAGGGCGACGCGCGCACGGTCGATACCCACGTCAAGCAACTGCGGAGCAAGCTGGGACCCTGCGGCGAATGGATCAAGACGGTCCATCGCATCGGCTATCGCTTCGAGTACAGCTTTGAGGCGGAAGCATGAAGATTTCGATTGCCACGAAAATGATGATCTTCACCTGCGCTCTCGTTCTGGCGACGCTGCTGTGTCAGCTGGTATTCAACGTGTTTCTCTCGGGGCCTTTTCTGATCGAGCAGAAAAAATCCGCCGTCAACAAGCTGTTCGGCGCAATTCCCGCAAACTATTCGGACGATCCCGATTTCATCTACCGGCTGACGGAGAAAGCGGAGGGGGATAATATAGACGTACTGATTTTCAGCGACAAGGGGCTCGTGTACAGCAGCCGGAATGTCGATATCCCGCTGATACGGCAGCGCTTTCTGTTCGTGGGTCCCTTTGACCGCGCCGCCTTTCCCGAGGACGCGCGGGCGCAGGTGGCGCAGCGCAGGCAGGGCGGCGAGACCGTGATCCTGCTGAACGGCCGGTTTGATTACAGGGGGGAGGCGCGCTACGCCATCATCGAAACGCCCGTAGAGTCCATAGAATCCGGCGTGCGCCTGCTCTCCGTCGCGAACCTGCGCATCTCCGCGATTGTTCTTCTGCTCGGCGTCGTATGCGCGCTCGTGTTCGCGCGGCGCTTTTCAAGGCCGATCCGCGCAATCGGCCTCGTCGCGCAGAATGTGGCGGCCCTGCGCTTCGACGCGCGCGCGGACGAAAACCTGAGCACCGCCGAGCTTTCGGACCTGTCGGTGAGCATCAACGCGATGGCGGGGAATCTGGAGCGCATGATCGCCGATCTGCGGGATAAGAACGAACGCTTGCAGTCCGACATCGACCGGCAACTGCATTTGGATCGGATGCGCCGCGAGTTCGTTGCCAATGTGTCGCACGAGTTCAAGACGCCGCTCTGCCTCTTGCAGTTGTACAGCGAAAATCTGAAGAACAACATCGACGCGGCGGACAAGGATTTTTACTGCGACACGATCATCGATGAGGTGAACAAGCTGGACGCGATGGCGAAGAGCCTGCTCGACATCTCCTCACTCGAAAACGGGCTTTCGGGCATGAAAGCGGAGACGCTCGATTTTTCCGAGTTCTGCATGGGCGTACTCGCGCGCATGGACGTGCTGTTCGGCAATATACGGCTCGAAACGGATCTGCAAGAGGGGCTTTCAATCGAGGGCGACGCGCACTATCTGGAGCAGGCCGTCAAGAACTATATTGTGAACGCCGTGTCGCATACGGCTGCGGGCGGGCGCGTTGCCGTGTCGCTGCGGCGCTCGGGCGCGCACGCGTTCTTTTCCGTGTTCAACGAGGGCAAGGCGATTGCGCAGGAAGATGTGAGCCGCGTGTGGGAGAGCTTTTACAAGACGGATCGCGCGCGCGTGCGCGAGGAGGAGAACCACGCGGGGCTTGGGCTGTACATCGTGAAAACGATCATAAACGCGCACGGCGGCACCTACGGGTTAATCAACAACGCGAGCGGCGTGACGTTTTGGTTTATGCTGCCGCTGATTTCGGCGTAAGGGAGGTTAAAATTGAAGAAGATGTTTACTAAAAGGCGCGGCGTCACAATCGCGGTTGTCGCGGTCGTCGCGGTCTGCGCGATTCTGTTCGGCGGGCGATTTTTGTTCTCGCAGAAAGCTGAGGCTTTGGAGTACACGGAGTTCACGGTGACGCGCGGCGACATCACGGTATCGCTCTCCGGCTCGGGGACCCTTGCCCCGGTCGCGCAGTACGAGGTCGTTTCTCTCGTGGGCGGCGAGGTGCTGAGCGACACCTTTCGCGAGGGTGACAGCGTCGAGAAAGGGCAGCTGCTGTACACGTTCGACACCTCGGAGATGCAAAATTCCCTTGAACGGGCAAATCTTTCGCTGGAAAAATCGCGCATGAACTATGAAAAGGTCGTGGCGTCCCATTCCGGTCTCGTCGTCACCGCGCCCATCGCCGGCAGGGTTGCCGAGCTTTACGTGCAGGAGGGCGACAATGTGAACACGGGCGGGCGCGTCGCGAAAGTCGTGGACGACCGCAAGCTGACGGCCCGCATCCCGTTCAGCGAGGGCGACGCGGCGCAGCTTCGCGCGGGGCAGTCCGTTCGCGTGACGGTGGAGAACACCTTTGAGGTGCTGGACGGGGCGATTACGAAAGTCTACGACTCAAGCCGCATTGCGGACGGTTACGTCACGGTGAAAGACGTGGATATAAGCGTTGAGAATCCGGGGCTGCTGTCCGCGGGTACTTTCGTGAGCGTCGAAGCGGGCGGCCTGAGCAGCTATGAGGGCGGCGAACTGAAAGGCGGCACGGAGAAAGTCGTCACGGCACAGGCCGGCGGCATGGTGGAGAAGCTTCACGTGCTGACGGGTGAGAACATCGGCGCGGGCGCGCCGATTGCCGCGCTGTCGAGCGATACGGCGGCCGACAGTCTGAAAGAGGGCTATCTGTCCCTGCGCGAGGCGGAGCTGTCCTATGAGAACGCGGCGAAACAGCTTGCCGACTACGAGCTGACCGCGCCGATCTCCGGCTCCGTCATATCGAAGAGCGTGAAAGCCGGAGATTCCCTCGAAACCTCGACAAAGACGGTGATGGCCGTGATCGCGGACATGAGCGAGATGAGCTTTACGATCAATGTGGATGAGCTGGACATCGCCAAGGTGAAAGCGGGGCAGCAGGCGATCATCACGGTGGACGCGCTGGCGGGGCAAGTCTTTTCGGGCGCCGTGGACAATGTGGGCATACTCGGAACCTCGAGCAACGGCGTGACGACTTATCCCGTCAAGATCAAGCCGGACCGAACGGATGGGCTGTGGCCGGGGATGAACGCGACGGCGACCATCGTGGTGGATTCGGTGCGGGATGTGCTGATGATTCCCGTTACGGCCGTGAACCGGGGCAGCCTTGCGCTTGTGAAAGGCGGCACTGCGGCGGAAGAGGAGATCGATCAAAGCGAGGCCCCGGACGGCGCGGTCTACATGCGCGTCGAAACCGGCCTGAACAACGAGAACTTCATCGAGGTGAAAGGCGGGCTTTCCGAGGGCGACGTCGTGCTCGCGGCGGCTGCGCAGGCGACCGCGCTGCAGCAGAATACAATGATGGTGATGGGACCCGGCATGGCCCGTCCGGGCATGGGCGGCGCCGGGACGGTGAACGTGGAGCGATACGGCGGCCCTCCCTCGGGCACCGGTACCGGCGGCCAAGGCGGAACGGCGCCGAGCGGCGGTTCACGGCCTGCGGGCGGAGGGGGGTGAGGATCCGTGATCAGGCTTGAGGACGTATACAAGATCTACCCGATGGGCGACGAACCCGTCCACGCGCTCGACGGCGTGAGCCTTACGATAGAGGAGGGCGAGTTTGTTGCGATCATAGGGCAGTCCGGCTCGGGCAAGTCCACCTGTATGAACATCATCGGCTGCCTCGACGTGCCGACGGAGGGCCGCTACCTGCTGAACGGGCAGGACGTGGGCGCCATGAAAGACGACGAGCAGGCCTTTATCCGCAACAAGACGCTCGGCTTCATCTTCCAGCAGTACAACCTGATTCCGCGGTTGACGGTGTTCGAGAATGTGGAGCTTCCGCTGATCTACAGGGGGATGGGCGAAAGGGATCGGCAGGCGCCCGTACTGCGCGCCCTTGAGAAAGTCGGGCTTGTCGAGAAGCTGAAAAATCTGCCCTCTCAGCTCTCGGGCGGGCAGCAGCAGCGCGTGTCGATTGCGCGGGCCTTGGTGGGCGATCCGTCGGTCATCTTGGCCGACGAGCCTACGGGCGCGCTGGATTCAAAGACGGGCAAGGAGGTGCTGGAGTTCATGCGCAAACTGAACGATGAGGGCAACACGGTCGTCCTCATCACGCACGATATGAACATCGCCGAGATGGCGCGGCGCGTCGTGTGCCTGTCCGACGGGAAGATCACAGAAGACAGAGCGATGGGGAGAAAGCATTGAATATAGAGCAATCCTTTAAAATGGCTATAAAGAGCCTGCGGACGAGCAAGATGCGCTCTTTCCTGACGATGCTCGGCATCATCATAGGCGTCGCCTCCGTAATCATCCTCGTGAGCCTCGTCAACGGGCTGTCGAGCGAGATCACCTCCTCGCTTGAGGCGGCCGGAACGAACACGATTTCGGTCAACATCATGGGGCGCGGCAGCAACAAGAGCTTCGGCGCGGACGACATGGCGGCTTTCATCGAGGAAAACAAGGAGCGGTTCAAGGCGTACAGCCCCGTAGTCAACGCGCAGGCGACGGCCAAGAACGGCGTCGATTCCGTTACGACCTCCGTTACGGGCGTCAATGAGCTTTACGCCGGAATGCAGGGCGTGACGCTTGAGGCCGGCCGCTTCATCCAGTTCATCGACGCGGACCGGCTGCAAAAGGTCTGCGTCATCGGCACCTACATCGCGGATGAACTCTTCGACGGCGCGGTGTACGCGGATTCGACCGTGAAGATCAACGGCTCAAGCTACACGGTGGTCGGCGTACTCGAGGAAACGGCGGATTCGACGGAGGGTTCGGGCGACGACATCATCTACGTCCCCTATACCACGGCGACGCGGCTCGCGGGGAACGCGAACGTGAGCAGCTACACCATCGCGGCGCGGGACGTGGCGAACATCGATGACACGGTCGATTTGATTCGAACCGAGCTGTACGGCGCGTTCGGGAATGAGAACGCCTATCGCGTGGTCAGCATGTCGCAGATGATCGACATGATGAACGAGATCACGGGTTCCATCGCCGTCGTCCTCGTCGGCATCGCGGGCATATCGCTCGTCGTGGGCGGCATCGGCATCATGAACATCATGCTCGTCTCCGTCACCGAACGAACGCGGGAGATCGGCATACGCAAGGCGCTCGGCGCGCGCCGCAGCGCGATCATGAGCCAGTTCATCATAGAGGCCGCGACGACGAGCGCGGCGGGCGGCGTGATCGGCATCCTCGTCGGCGCGGCCCTGTCCTTTGCCGCAGGCGCCGTATTCGATATGTCCGTCGCGCCCTCTGTGGGCGCCGTGCTGATCGCGTTCGGCGTTTCCGTCGCCATCGGCATGATCTTCGGGTATTTCCCGGCCGGCAAGGCCGCGAAGCTGCATCCGATAGACGCCCTGCGCTACGAGTAATACTGTGTGAGAAATGAGGGAAAGCTTATGAATCTGAAGAAAAAAAGCATTTGCGCGCTGCTCGCCGCCGCCCTGCTCCTCTGCGGCGCGGAACAGGGCTTCGCCGTGAGCGACGGCGCGGTCAACCTGCTGTCGGCCATCGGCGTGATCTCTGTGGACGAGGGGGGCTTCAGCGCGTCCGCGTCCGTCACGCGCGCGGAGTTCGCGCGCATGACCGTGGCCGCTTCGCCGTACAGGGATTCCGTTTCGGCCGGCTCGTCGGTATTCAAGGATGTGCCCGCAACGCACGCGGCCGCGCCCTACATAAAGGTCGCGGTTGCCAACGGGCTGATGTCGGGCTACAGCGACGGCAGCTTCCGGCCCTCCGGCGGTCTCACGCTCGAACAGGCGGCCGACGTCGCCCTCAAGCTGCTCGGCTATACGGCGGCGGACTTTCGCGGCGGCTTTCCGGAGGCGCAGATGAACGCTTTCCGCACGAGCGGTCTGTCGGCGGGCGTCAGCGGCGGCGTGGGTTCTTCCGTGACGAAAGGCGACGCCGCGCAGATCTTCTACAACCTGCTGAACGCGCGCGTGAAGAACGGCGAACAAAAGTACGCCGAAACGATCGGCCTGAAGCTGAACGCGAGCGGCGATGTGGATTACGCGACCGCCCTGAGCGACAACATGAACGGGCCGTTTACGGTGCAGAGCCTTTCCGCCCTGAGTTCGTCGCTCGGCCTTGCAAGCGCGGGCCTTACGGTCTACAAAAACGGGAAATCCGCCGCGCTTTCGGATGTGAAACGCTATGACATCGTCTATTGCAATCCATCAAAGACCGTCCTGTGGGTGTACGACAAGAAAGTTACGGGCATCTACGACAAGGCGACGCCGAGCCAAAACGACCCCTCTTCCGTAACCGTGTCGGGCAAGGAGTACGAATTGGAATCGGCCGCCGCTTTCGCCGCGCTCTCTTCGGGCGGCCCATTGCGCACGGGCGTGACGGTCACGCTGCTTCTGGGCCGGGACGGCAGGGTCGCGGACGCGGTCGCAAGCACGGCGGTCAAGGTGTCCACCGTCCTGTACGTGACCGAGGCGGGGAGCAAGACCTACACGAACGCGAACGGCCGGGAATACAGCTCAAACTACATCGGCGGCGTTACGGCCGGCGGCGAAACGTCGGAATATCCCGTGAAAGAAACGTGGGTTCAGGTGGGCGACGTCGTGAAGCTGAGTTTTACGGAAAACGCCATGAACATTGCGAAGCTGTTCGGCGGCTCCGTTTCCGGCGCGGTGGACGCGGACCTCTACACGCTCGGCAACCTCCGCCTGTCGGAGGACGTCCGAATCCTCGACACCTATGAGGGAGCCTATGCGCCCGTGTCCGTGCAGCGTTTGGACGGCGTGACGATCTCCGCGGACGAGGTGCTCTGTCACGAGGCCGCGAACGGCCGGGTGACGGCGCTGATTCTAAAGGACGCCACGGGCGACTGCGGAACCTACGGCATCATTACATCGGTCGTGCGGGCGCAGGAAGACGCGGATCAAAGGACGTACAATTACATAACGGACGGCGCCTCCCGCAGCGTTTCGGGCAGCTTCGGCGTCGCGGCGGGTCCGGCGAAATTCGTGTTTTCGGGCGATAAGCTTGCGTCCATACGCAATCTGCGCGGGTTCGCGGGTAAGGTGAAAGCCTTTGACGGCGTGACGCTCACGGCCTCGGGGACGATTGAGAATTGGGCCGTCGCGGAGAACGCGGACGTATACGTCAGGTCGCAGAACGCGACCGGCTACGTTCACGCGACGCTCGACGACGCGACGGCGGCCTTTGCCGCCGGCAAGAGCCTCGATTTCTACTACGACGACACGCCGGACGGCGGCGGTCGCATACGCGTGATCCTCATCCGGGAATGATCGCGGACGGGCGCAAGAGGCGCGGGCGCGCGCCGCCCGCGCTTTTTGCGCGCCGCGTCCGGCGCGTGCCAAAAGGGGGGCTTCAGCCGAAGAAGTGTGTCGTTTCCTCAAACGGGGCGCGCTCGCTGACGAAGCCGTTGATCCCGTTCGCCTTGTCGATATAGCCGAGCGCGATGCCGATAGTCATTTTGAGATTGTCCGGGATGTTCATCTCGCGGCGCAGCACGTCGGGATAGAGCGCGAGCGTGATCGCGGGAATGGCGCCGAGACCTTGCTCGAGGGCGGCGAGCATCAGGCTCTGCGCGTAGGCGCCGATGTCGTACAGCGACCACGGGGACAGCGTCTTGTCCATGCAGACGAATACGACCGCCGGCGCGTTGAACATGTTTCGATTGAGCGCGCCGAACTGCTTTGCGGCCTCGCCGCAGGTGCGCGCCAGACCCTCGTCGAGCAGCTTTCTGCGATCCTTTGAGGCCTGCGGCCACGCGGCGGGTATCGGCGTTTCCGGCGCGGGCGCTTCCTTGGCCGCGTACTTGTCCAAATAGGCTTTCTTGATCCTGCGCAGCGTTTCCCCTGCGGCGACGAAAGCTTCCCACGGCTGCGAGTTCGCCCAAGACGGGGCGCGGGCAGCTGCCTCCAACACAGCGATAAGCTTCTCTTTTTCCACGGGATCGGCGAGGAAAGCCCTCGTCGAATGCCGCGCGTTCAGCGCTTCGATTACATTCATGCAAAACACCTCCATCTTTGTTACGATTCAAACAATCGCGGCGTTTGAATCATTTTGATTGAACCTTTGAATCGCAACCCGTTTTCTCCGGCGCGATTTCTGTGCAAATCCGTTTAGGAGCAGTATACCATTAAAACGAGAATATGGCAATAGGATGCAAAAGGATGCAAAAGCGGCGCAAAAATACTTCAAATACTTCAAATACTGTATAAGATCCGGTATAATATCCACAGGAAGAGCTGTGATTGCCGGTATAGCATGAAAAACTATGAGGTATAAATCGAGGTGAATAAGATAAAAGACCGGATTTGGCGCTACGTTTTTTCGGAAGATATCTCCTTGGAACTGCGTATGCTCAATAGGGTGTATCTGGTGGGCATGGCCGTCGCCCTCGCCACCACCTTTGTCCGCATCCTGTCGCGATACAGCGTCGGCGTCATATTGGTTATGCTGTGCATAACGATTTCCATAGCTTTCATGATGTACGTGAGCAATCGCTTTCGTCTGCACTGGACCGTCGTATGGGTACTGCTGGTCGTACTCGGCGACCTGCTGTTTCCCGCCGCCTTTTTCTTGCTCGGCGGCGCGAACAGCGGCATGATCGCGTACTTTGTGCTCATTCTCGCCATCATGTTTTTGCTCTCCCGCGGCATCGGACGCGTCGCGCTGATCGCCTCGCACATCCTCTGCGTAATCGCCTGCTATTGCGCGGCGCTGTATTTTCCGAATTTTGTCATTCAGACGACGCCCTTTCGTCAGACGGTGGACAACATCCAATCTTTCATCGCGGCGGGATTCTGCATCGGCATGGTGATCCTGTTCCAGCGCGCGATTCTGGAGAAAGAAAAGCGCAAGGTGGCGGATGCCGGAGATAGGATATCCAAGCAGGACGAGCTGCTGCGCTTAGTGAACGACGCGGCGGTGATCCTGCTTTCCTCCGATCAGGACAGGTTTGAGGAGGCGCTGAACAGCAGCATGGAAATGATGGCGCACGGCGTGGGTGTTGATCGCATGTATATATGGAAGAACTATATGCAGGGCGAAGCGCTTCACTACATGCAGGTATACGAATGGGTGAACGACAGCGCCTTGAAACAGGGCGACATGATGGATTTCTCTTACGGCGACTCTTTCCCGGATTGGGCGCAAAGACTTGCGAAAGGGCGTTGCGTCAACGGTCCGCTCAACCGGCTCTCCAAGCTCGAGTGGGAGCGCCTGTCCCCCTACAGCGTCTTGTCCATCCTCGTGGTGCCTGTATTCCTGCAACAGGAGTTTTGGGGCTTTGTCAGCTTTGACGACTGCAGCAACGAGCGTGAATTTTCGGAGAACGAGGAGAATATACTGCGCTCCGGCAGCCTGCTGATGGTTAACGCGATGCTGCGCAACGAAATGATGCAAAACCTCATCTCCGCGCGCGAAGAGGCCCTCTCCGCCGCGACGGCGAAGAGTGAGTTTCTCGCGAATATGAGCCATGAGATACGCACCCCCATAAACGCCGTGATCGGCATGACCTCCATAGGCAAGGCGGCCTCGGACACGGAGAAAAAGGATTATTGCTTCGGAAAGATCGAGGACGCTTCCGCGCACCTGCTCGGCATCATCAACGACATCTTGGACATGTCCAAGATCGAAGCGGGCAAGCTGGAGCTTTCTCACGTGAATTTCAACTTTGAGAAGATGCTGCGCCGCGTGGTGAACGTGATTAACTTCCGCGTGAATGAAAAAGAGCAGAAGCTTACCGTGCACATCGACCGCAACATCCCCTCCGCGCTCATCGGCGACGAGCAGCGCTTGGCGCAGGTGATTACGAATCTGCTTTCCAACGCCGCGAAGTTTACGCCGGAGCATGGCGCCATACACATCGACACGCGCTTTGTGAAAGAGGAAGCCGGGCGCTGCACCATTCGCGTCAGCGTGATCGATTCGGGCATCGGCATCAGCGAGGAGCAGCGGAAGCGGCTCTTTGAATCTTTCATGCAGGCGGACAGCGACACCTCGCGAAAATACGGCGGCACGGGGCTTGGTCTCGCGATATCGAAGCGCATCGTCGAGATGATGGACGGTCATATCTCGGTGGAGTCGGAACTCGGAAAGGGTTCGACATTTTCTTTCGACGTGCGAATCGAACGCGGCGCGGAGGACGAGAGCGATCTGTCGCCGCCCGACGTGAACCGCAGCAACATCCGCGTACTCTTGGTGGACGACGAGCCGGAGGTGCGGACCTATTTTCAGGAGATTGCGCTGCATCTCGGCTTTCGCTGCGACATCGCCGCCGACGGGGAGGAGGCGCTCCGCCTGATTGCGGAAAACAGGGCCTATGACCTGTACTTTGTGGATTGGAAAATGCCCGGCATGGACGGGATCGAGCTTACGCGCCGCATCAAGTCGAACGACGCGGAACGCTCCACCGTCACGCTGATCTCAGCGATGGATTGGAACGTGATCGAGGCCGAGGCCAAGGGCGCGGGCGTGGACAAATTCCTGTCAAAACCGATCTTCCCGTCTGCGGTGAGCGACTGCATCAACGAATGCCTTGGCCTTGCCACGCTGCTTGCGGCGGAAACGCCGATTGCGGAGACGGACAATTTCTCGGGTTGTCGCGTACTCCTCGCGGAGGATGTGGAGATCAACCGCGAGATTGTGCTGGCCCTGCTGGAGGGAACCGCGCTTGCTTTCGACTGCGCGGAAAACGGCGCGGAGGCGGTGCGGATGTACAGCGAAGACCCCGCGCGCTACGATATCATCTTCATGGACGTGCAGATGCCGGAGATGGACGGCTAGACCGCCACGCGCCGAATCCGGGCCCTCGACCTCCCGATTGCGAAGAGCGTTCCCATCATCGCCATGACGGCCAACGTATTCCGCGAGGATGTGGAGAAGTGCCTTGCGTCCGGCATGAACGACCACGTGGGCAAGCCGCTGGAACCGGCCGA
>JAITAX010000287.1 GCA_031283865.1 Eubacteriales Family XIII. Incertae Sedis bacterium | reverse complement strand
TGCCGTAGCCGGAAACAGGATCGTCGAAATCGGCGGCACCGAAAAGATGAAAGCCTACGAAAGCAGCGCCGCGCGCGTGTACGAACTCGGCGACAAGCTGATCGCGCCGGGCTTCATCGACGCGCATATGCACTATTTTTCGGGCATATTCATGACGAGCAAATACATGTGTTCGGTCTTCGACTGCAAGTCGGAGACCGAATGCGCAGACAGGCTAAGCGCTTTCGCGGCGGAACATCCCGAATTTGAGCAGATCGTCGGCATAGGCTGGCAGGTCTCGTGGTGGGGGGAGGGGGCAAAGCTCCCGACGAAACATTCACTTGACGCGCGCATCCCCGAAAGGCCCGTTTTCGTGTATTCGGCGGACGGACACTGCATGTGGCTGAACACAAAAGCGTTGAAAAAAACAGGGACAACCGCGGAAACGACCGTGCGCTTCGGGGAAATCTGCAAGGACGAGAACAACGAACTGACCGGCACCTACCTCGACATGGAGGCCATCGCCGTACCCTCGGCCTTGGCTTTCTCCTTATCCGTCGAAGAGATGAAAGCCATGCTCATCGAATTTAACCGCAATCTGTCGGCTGCGGGCATAACGTCCGCGACGGACATGTCGGCCGGCGTGACGAGCGGCGAGGACACGCTCGGATACCGGATATTAAAAGAATTGGAAGAAGAATCAAATCTTCCCGTGCGCCTGCACATCTACCCCGGCCTCGGAACGGAGCCGAACACGGAGTTTGCCGACGGACTGCGCGAAAAATACCGCTCGGACAAGGTGCGCATCGCCGGCTTGAAACAATTTGCGGACGGCGTGACCTATACCTTTACGGCCGCGCTGCTCGAGCCCTACACGAACAACCCGTCCACGAAAGGCAAGACTTTCTTCCCGTATGAAGTCTATCGCGCCTGCGTGCTCGAAGCCAACCGGAAAGGCTACGGCGTCAGACTGCACTGCATAGGCGACGCGGCCGTGAAACTGGGCCTTGACGTGTATGAAGAATCGCGCAAAGTTAACGATCTGACGGGCATAAGAAACAGCGTGGAACACATAGAAGCGCTGCGGCCCGAAGACATCCCCCGCTTCGCCGCGCTCGACGTCGTTGCGTCCGTGCAGCCCCTGCACGTCACTTTCAACGACAACGAAAAGATCTTGGCCGTCGGCGCGGAGAGAGCCAAGTACCAGTGGCCTTTCAAATCCCTGCTCCGCGCGGGGGCGGCGCTCGCTTTCGGAACGGACTTCCCCGTCGTGACCTTTGACCCCATCCCGTCGCTGCACGCGGCTGTCACGCGGACGAACGCCGAGGGGAAGCAGATGGGCAGCAATCCCGACGAAAAGCTGAATCTGGCCGAAACGATCAAAGCCTACACCGCCGGCGGCGCCTATGTCGTCGGTCGCGAAGACGCGCTTGGAACGCTGGAATCCGGCAAGCTGGCGGATCTCGTCGTGTTCGACAGGAACCTCTTCGGGATCGCTCCGCAGGAGATCCTCAACGCCAAGGTGGAAATGACCGTAGCGGACGGCAAAATCGTATACGAAGCGCGCTGAGGCGCGACACAGACCTTGGAACAGAAACACATGCTGCAAAAATCTGACGTCTGAGAGGTGCGCAATGCTGAACAATTTTGAATTTATGCTGCCGACCACGATTCGCTGCGGACGCGGAATCCATCGTGAAATCGGCAAGGAACTCGCGGCAAGGGGAAAGAAAAAACCCTTGCTCGTGACGGACAAGGGCCTTATCGCCGCCGGCGTCATAGACAAAATAACGGCGTCTTTGGCGGAAAGCGGATACCCGCATATCGATATCTTTGACGAAGTGGAGCCGAATCCGCGGGATACAACGGTACACAGAGGCTGTGAGAGAGCGCGCGCGGCGGGCGCGGACGCCCTGCTCGCCGTCGGCGGCGGCAGCTCGATGGACACGGCAAAGGGCATAGGCGTGCTGCTCGCGGGCGGCGGCGCCATCAAGGACTACGAGGGCCTTGGCAAAGTCACCGCCGAGATCCCCATGCTCATAGCGGCGCCCACCACCGTCGGAACGGGGAGCGAAGTCACATTTTGGGCGGTCATCAAGGACACGAAAGAAAACTACAAGATGAGCATAGGCAGCCCGCTGATCGCGCCGAAACTGGCGTTTCTGGACGCCGATCTGATCGAAACCCTGCCGCCCGCCGTCATCGCCGCCACGGGCATGGACGCCCTCACGCACGCGATAGAGGGCTACACGGCGACGCTGTCCGAGCCTCTGACGGACGCCTGCGGCCTGTACGCCATTGAGATGATCGGCAAAAACCTGCTGTCCGCGGTCTACGGGGCGGACCCGAAAGCCAAGGAAAACATGCTGATCGCAAGCATGGTGGCCGGCGTTTGCTTCGGCAATTCGGACATAGGCGGCTGCCACTGCATGTCAGAAGCGCTGGGCAGCCTGTACGACACGCCCCACGGCATAGCCAACGCCGTCATGCTCCCCTATATCATGGAGTACAACTGTCTCGCGGACACGGCGAAATTCGCGCGTGTCGCGGCGGCACTCGGCGCGCGCGACACGGCCGGCCTGTCGGAAAGAGAGTCCGCGCGCGCGGCCGTGGACTGCGTCCGGCGGCTGAACCAAGACCTTGCCATACCGAGCCTGCGGGAAATCGGCGCAAAAGCCGAAGACATAGACGAGCTGGCCATGCGCTCGGCGACCAACGTTTCCGTGGACAGCAACACGCGCAAAATCGGAAAAGCGGAATTTCTGAGCATATTCCGCAGCGCGATGGCGGACGGCCCGCCGCGCGCATAAACGCCGCGCTCTTGTGCCGGTCCTATGTCAGCACCCGTGCAACCGACGGGGCCGACGGGTCGGTATTGCCCGGAGGCGGGGTTGCGGGCATACAAGCGGAGGGAGCGAAGCGAGTGAAGCGCCCGCACGAG
>JAITAX010000137.1 GCA_031283865.1 Eubacteriales Family XIII. Incertae Sedis bacterium | reverse complement strand
CCGTGAAAGCCGCGCAGAAAGCGCGGGCGGCTTGGCGGGCCACCTACGTGGGCGAGCGCAGCGAACTCTTGGTGCGCCTCGCGGCGATCCTGCGCGAACACGAGGAGGAGCTGGTTCTCTTGGAAACGGCCCAGTACGGCGGACCCATCAGCAAGACGAGCAAGTTCGACATCCCTTTCGCGCCCGCGGAGTTTGAGTTTATCGCCGGCCTCGGGCGGGGCCTGACCGGGCTTACGATCAGCGGGGACCCGAACGCGCGCGTAATGACCTTTCGCGAACCCTGCGGCGTCGTCGGGCTCATCACGCCGTGGAATTTCCCCTTGGTGACGGCGGTGTCCAAGCTGGCGCCCGCCCTTGTCACGGGCAACACGGTCGTGCTGAAACCCGCGTCCTGCGCGCCGCTTACCGTGCTGAAGCTGGGTGAATACATCATAGAGGCCGGCATTCCCGCGGGCGTCGTCAACATCGTGACGGGACCCGGGCCGAGCGTCGGTGAAGCCATCGTCAAGCATCCCGGCATCGACAAGATCAACTTCACGGGCGATTCGGGCGTCGGCAAACGCATCCTGCAGCTCGCCTGCTCCCGCGTCATGCCCGTGGCCTCGGAGCTCGGCGGAAAGAACGCGATGATCGTACTCGACGATGCGAATTTGGACGCAGCCGTGGAGGGCGCGACCTACGCCGCTTTCTTCAATTCGGGGCAGAACTGCGGTTCTCCGAGCCGCTTCTACGTGCAGGAGGGCATCTACGACGCCTTTGTGGACCGCTTCGTCCGCTCCGCGTCGAAGATCGTCGTCGGGGATCCGATGGACCCGAAGACCATGATGGGGCCGCTGGCCTACAACGCCTGCCGCGATACGGCTGAACGCTTCATCGCGGGCGCGAAAGCCGTGGGCGCGAAAGTCCTGCTCGGCGGGGAGCGACCGACAAGCCCGGATACGGTGAACGGCGCTTTTGTCATGCCGACGATCTTTGAGGTTTACGACAACGGCATGGACCTCATGCAGGAGGAGATCTTTGCCCCCGTCGTCGGCGTCATGAAAGTGAAGACGCCCGAAGAGGCGGCGGCGCTCACGAACGAGAGCCGCTACGGGCTTTGCGCGTCCGTGTGGTCCATGGACTATCGGAAAGCGATGCTGCTCACCGAGGAACTGAAAGTGGGTACGGCATGGGTGAACCAGCACCTGGCTATCGTCAGCGAAACGCCGTGGGGCGGCCAGAAAGAATCCGGCTGGACGAAAGAAAATTCCGTCCTCGTGCTGGAGGAATACACCTACCACAAGCACCTGTGGGTGAACATGGCGGAAACGCCGAACACATTCTGGAAAGAATATATTTCTTTATAAGGGGAATATGCGGATTCGTGGAGTTCCGCCGCCGGCCCGCGAAGCGCAGGTCCTCCGGCAGGCCCGCGAAGCGCAGGTCTTTCGGCCGGCCTGCGTTCATTCCGGCAAACTCCCGCGACGGGTATACTCCATGAAGCGGAAAGACAGTTCGATATGCAGCAGCGCGTTGCTGTCGGAAAGCCGTATGTCCAGCATTTCCTCGATCCTGTGCAACTGGTAGATTACGGAGTTTCGGTGCATATGCAGCGCGGCGGCGGTGTCGGTGATGTTGCGCGCGCGGTCCAGATAGGTGCGCAGCGTCCTTGTGAACGCGGTTCCGCGCGCCGCGTCGTACTGCAAGAGCCGGGAAAGCTTGGGGTGGCACAGCGTGCGCAGGTCCGCGTTCTCGGCGCAGAGCCGCGCGATGTGGTAGATCGCGTAGTCATCGTAGAAGTACACAAAGGCGTCGTCGTCCTGGCGCAGGCCGAGACGCAGCGCCTCCAGAGATTGAAGATAGTGATCCCGCAGCGCGGAGAGTTCCTCAAAACAGCGGCTCACGCCGCAGCGTATGCTGTATTTTCGCAGGAAATCCGAGATGCGCGGGATGTCCGCGCTGAGAAATTCCCCCGCGCCGTTGTGGCTCGTGATCGCGATGATCTTGTCGCCGTAGAGTACGGCTTTGCTTCCGGGTAGGATCTTTTCGAGGAAATCCCGGATATAGGATGCGGAGAACTGCTCGTTGTCGAAGCCCATGATGTCGACGGCCAGCGCCCGGATGTGCTTCTTGATGCTGAGATTCAGCGCGCGCATATTCTCTTCGATGACGCTTTCGTCGCGGACGCGGCCCTCCAGCAGGTTCACGATGAGGTCCTCATAGGGCAGACCGCGCGCGAAATACAGGTATTTGTTCTTCTGCACCTCCGCCGAAACCGCGTTGCACAGCAGCGTCATCGTTTCAAAATCCCGGTCCGCGAAAGGCCGAAAGTATGCGAGGGCGGAGATGGTCGCCGCGTGCCGGCCGCCGAGCAGGACCTTGCCGAACATGCGCTTGTACTTCATGCCCTGTTCCCGCAGGCAGAACGGCGCTTCGCTCTGTTCGATTCGGTCGGCCAGTTTGCTCTTGATGTTTGACGAGATCGTATCGAGCGACAGCGTACCGTTTTTTAAAAATTCGCTCCAGCCCGCATCGTCCGGAATTTCAAGCTCCGAGGTCATAGCCATGAGATTCCAGCCCTTGTCGGAAACGATGATCGGATTTCCGAGCATTGCGCTTCCCGCGTCCACAAGGCTCCTTAGCCCCTCGGATTTCGCGAGCGTTTCAAGCAGCGCGGCGGCGGCGTCTTCCCGCCGGTTGTCGCTTTCGTTTTCCGCAGACATGAATTTTCCTCCTCGACGCATAAAAAAATGCGAAAGTGGTTGCTTTTATATTGTAATCTGTATTAAATTGAATGTAAATACGAAACGGAGGTAGCCATGCAAAGTATTTGGTCAAGTCCCAATCCGATCTTGTTTGGCCGCGGCGCGTCCGCGGCGGTGGGGGAGCAGCTCCTGCGCGCGAATTGCAAGCGGGCGTTGGTCGTCTATGACGCGGGCGTAAAGGCCGCCGGCATCGCGGACCGCATCCTCGCGAACATCCGCGCCGCAGGCATAGAAACGGTGTGCTTCGACGGCGTACAGCCCGACCCGCCGATTTGGTCCGTCGAACAGGCCGGCGCGCTGGGCGTCTCCGAGCGGGTTGATTGCGTGGTCGGCGTGGGCGGCGGCAGCAGCCTCGATACGGCCAAGGGCGCAAAGCTGCTCATCACCAATCCGCCGCCCCTGCGGCAGTATTTCGGGCGCGAGGGGGTTGTGACGAAGCCGAGCGTTCCGCTGATCGTCATACCCACGACGGCGGGGACGGGCAGCGAGTGCACGCCGGGCGGCGTCATCACGGACACGGAGCGCGGCATCAAGACGAACATCGCCGGCATAGGCTGCGCCGTCACGCTGGGCATCGTCGATGCGGATCTGACCCTCGGCCTGCCGGCGTCCATAAGCGCCTCGACGGGCATGGACGCGCTGTGTCATGCCGCAGAGTCCTACACCTCTGCGCGCGCGAACAGCTTTTCTGAGATCGCGGGCCGGGAGGCGATCAGGCTCGCGGCGCGGCACCTCGTGCGGGTTTGCGAGAACGGCAGCGACGCGGAGGCGCGCGAGGGCATGATGCTGGCCGCGACGCTGGGCGGCATCGCCATGTCCGGTGCGCTGTGCCATCTCTCCCACGACATCGGGCGAAGCCTGGGCGCGAAATTTCACGTGCCGCACGGGAACGGCTGCGCCGCCTGCCTGCCGCAGGTGCTGGAGCGCGTCGCGCCCGTCATGCCGCAGAAGCTGCGCTTTTTCGCCGAGAGCTTTGGCCTCGCGCTTCCGCCGGACGCCTCCGCAGAGGAGATCGGCCGCGCGGCCAAGGACGCCGCGCTCTCGCTCATGAAGCGCATCAATCTGCCGAACATGAAAGCGCTCGGACTTTCGAAGGAAGAATTGACGGCTGTCGTTCCCGATGAGGTTGTCATGCAGTGCGAGACAGCCGCGAAGATCGGCATTGTGACATCGCCGCTTCCCGTGACGCGGGAGTTGATCGAGGAGATTGTTTCCCGCGCTTTTGACGAAAACTGAACGGTTACGCATACTCCGCACCTTTGAGCGACAGAGGGTGAATAAAATGGATATCAAGGGCTTGCAATACTTCATCGCCGCCGCCGAACGGCTCAACTTCACGACTGCGGCGAAAGAATGCTATATCACACAGACGGCGATGAGCCTCCACATCAGCAAGATGGAGGACGAACTCGGCTTTAAGCTCTTCAACCGAAACCG
>JAITAX010000285.1 GCA_031283865.1 Eubacteriales Family XIII. Incertae Sedis bacterium | reverse complement strand
TTCACGTTTACGGATTGTTCCATACGCCGACCTCCTTTGGGCGTGCCCGCTCGGTTCTCTTTGCCTATATGATACCCAAAATCGCGACGGATTACAATGAAAATTTTGCCGGTACACCGGGATTTTCGCGATTTTTTCTCATGGGTTCGCGATCCGCGATCCGGTTTTCGCGATCCGCATCGGCGCCGTCTTTTGTTCCGATCACCTGCCGCGCCCTCACGCCTGCCGGAGTCCCGCCCGCGCATGTCCGTCCGCGACCGCGCAAGCCGCCGAAAGCACAAAAAGTACAAACATTCGCATAAAAAAGCACAGGGCAGGGCGCGCCTGTCCTGTGCGAATGCGCCGGCATAAGCCGGCAGAGGCCGCTGCTGCAGCCGGGATCGTCTAAATCGTCGCCGCGTCCTTTCTGAGCAGCTCCGCCTTGTCGGTCTTCTCCCACGGGAGATCGAGGTCCGGGCGGCCGAAATGTCCGTAAGCCGACACCTGTTTGTAAATCGGACGGCGCAGGTTCAGATCGCGGATGATGGCGGCCGGCCGCAGATCGAAATGCCTTTCGATGAGCGCCGCAAGCTTGTCGTCGGCAACCGTGCCGGTCCCAAAGCTGTCGACCAAGACGGATACGGGACGCGCCACGCCGATGGCGTAGGCCAACTCGATCTCGACTTTCCGCGCAAGTCCCGCCGCAACGATGTTCTTCGCCGCATAGCGCGCCGCATAGGCTGCGGAGCGATCAACTTTCGTCGGGTCCTTGCCGGAAAAAGCGCCGCCGCCGTGCCGCGCGTAGCCGCCATAGGTATCGACGATGATCTTGCGCCCTGTCAGCCCGGAATCGCCGTTCGGCCCGCCGATCACGAAACGTCCCGTCGGATTCACGAAATACTTCGTCCCGGCGTCGAGAAGCGCGCCCGGAATCACGTGCTTAATCACCTTGTCGATGATCTCGCTGCGGATCGTTTCCTGCGAGATCTCCGGATCGTGCTGCGTGGAGATCAAAACGGTATCCACGCGGACGGCCTTGTCGTCATCATATTCCACCGTGACTTGGGATTTGCCGTCGGGCCGCACCCAAGGCAGCAAGCCGGACTTTCTGACCTCGGCCAAGCGCAGGGCCAGCTTGTGCGCCAGCGAGATCGGCAGCGGCATCAGCTCCGGTGTTTCGTCACAGGCGAAGCCGAACATGAGACCCTGATCGCCCGCGCCCGTGGCTTCGATGCTGTCGTTCAGCGTCCCCTCCTTGTATTCCAGCGCCTTGTTGACGCCGAGGGCGATGTCGTCGGATTGCTCGTGGATCGCGGTCAGTACCGCGCAGGTGTCGCCGTCGTAGCCGTACTCGCTCTTCGTGTAGCCGATCTCCTTGATCACCTCGCGGATCAGCCTCGGGATGTCCACGTAGGTACTCGTCGAAATCTCGCCGACGACCAGCGCGAGGCCCGTCGTGACGGTGCTCTCCGCGGCCACCCTGCCATTCGGGTCCGCCTCGAGGATGGCGTCCAAGATCGCGTCGGAAATCCGGTCGCAAATCTTGTCGGGGTGCCCCTCTGTAACGGATTCGGATGTGAATAATCTCCTGCTCATATTGCTTCCTTTCCTTGTTCTCCCCTCCTAAAGAAAAACTCTTCATCGCTGAACGATGAAGAGGCCGGTATGCGCTTCCTCATCTCTCAGACCTTTGGTCTGTAGGATTTGGCACCTTTGCGGTCCGCTTCGCGCACGCGCGCATCGGACTTCACAGGTTGCCGGGCTTCACAGGGCCTATTCCCTCTGCCTCTCTCGATAAGGGGATATTCAATTGGTTACGTATATTATATCGCGCGACGCAAAGGCGCGTCAAGCAAAAATTGTTCCGGCCCTGCGGGATTTGCGCGCATTTGCCCTTGACCTTGGAACAGTGCCAAGGTTTATAATGGTTTTGTCAAGAAACGGAATGCGCTTGAAGCAATCTGTCGGTGATGCGACGAACCCCGCCCGGCCTGAACGGAGAGGGGTTCTGAACAGGCGCCTTTGGTCCGTTTGCCGCGCAATCGGAAAGAGGCGCAAAGAGGAGGAGGAGAGAAATGGCCTACATGCCCTTGGACAAAAGCAAGTTCTATCTGCAAAAGGAAAAAATGACGAAGATCTACGATCTCTCGGCGCCTTGGGGCGTTGACACGCCGCTTTGGCCCTTCCCGGGTCCGCGGCAGGATCTGCAGTTCCCCCGCGGCCAGTATCTGGGCCGCTTCCACAAGCGCACGATGACCTACACGGGCACGCTGCACGCGGCCACGCACATGGACGCCCCCAACCACGTGCTGCACGAGGAAGAGGTTGACCGCGCCCGCTACGGCTACAGCCTGAACGAGATCCCGCTCGAACACTGCATCGGCACGGGCGTCATCCTCGACATGCGCCACCTCCTGACCGAATTCAACCAAAAATGGGACGCAGGCGAAGGCGATCCCAAGAAGTTCGGCAACATATGGGTGGAGCTTAAACCTGCGGACTTCGAGAAAGCCGCCGCAAAAGACGGCCTTGAGATCCGCGAAAACGACTGGGTTGTCGTCAACACGGGCTTCCAGCACCTCTGGCGCATCAACAACGACAACTACTACAACTATTACCCCGGCATGGGTCCCGAAGTCGCGAAGTGGCTGATCCACGAGAAGCACATCAAGGGCATCACAGGTACCTGGGGCGCGACCGACGGGCCGCTGTGGCATCACCCGCTGAAAGAGCAGATGCCTTGGCTCGACACGGCCTACCGCGCCGCGACCGGCAAGGACCCGACCGTGGAATTTCCGGACTATGAACCCTGCCACCGCCTCTTCATGCAGCACGGCGTGTGCACCGTCGAAAACGCCGGCGGCGACATAGACACATGCACGGGACGCCGCTTGATCATCGCGGCCTTTCCTTTCCGCTGCGAGATGGCCGACGGCGGAATGGTGCGGCTCGTGGCCTGGGAGGAAGGGTCTTTCTGATTATGAACTCATTGAATGACATCAAACAAATCGCTGTACTCGGGGCCGGCACCATGGGCCCCGGTATAGCCCAGCTCTTCGCGATGGGCGGCTATGCGATCGCCCTGTGGACGCGAAGCGAGGAAACGCGCGAAAAGGCGAAACAGAGC
>JAITAX010000257.1 GCA_031283865.1 Eubacteriales Family XIII. Incertae Sedis bacterium | reverse complement strand
TGACCCTCCGTGACGACGCGGTCGCCCTCGGAAAGGCCGCTCTTGATCTCGATGAGTTCTCCGTTGTCCACACCCGTAACCACGTCGTTCAGCACGATGCGGTCCTCGGCGTCAAGGCTGATAACGATCTGCCGGCCCGCGCGGATGAACACGGCCCCCGAGGGTACGGCGAGCGCGTTCTCCACCTTGTCCGCCGCGATTGTCACCTCGGCGAACATGCCGGGTTTCACGGCGTCGTCCGAATTTTCCAGCGTGATGACGGCCGGATAGGTGAGGGAACCCGTCGCGGGCGCGGGCGCGAGCGCCGTTACGGTCCCGCTGAACGAGGCGTCCTCCGAAACCGATTTTACGCGGATCTCGACCGTATCGCCGAGCTTGACCTTGTTGATCATATTCTCGGAAAGGCCGGTATTGATCTCCAGCTTGTCGATGTTGGAGATCGTCACGGCGGGCGAAGCCTGCGAGGCCAAGCCGCCGACGCTTACGTTCACGGAGGTGATGTGTCCGCTGATGGGCGCCGTGACGACGGCGTTGCCGATCACGTCACTCGCCGCCGCATAGGATTCCCGCGCCATGTTGAACCCGGTCTGCGCCTGTTCGTACATCTGCAGCGCGACGGCGCCCTCCTCGTAGAGCGTCTTGACCCGCTCCAGATTCGTCACGGCGTCGTCATAGGCGATCCGCGCTTGGTTGACGGAGATCGCCATCTGATTCCTGTCCAACTCGAAGAGCCGGTCGCCTTTCGTCACCCGCTTGCCGAGTTCCGCGTAGACGCGCGTGACCTCGCCCGCCATCTTGGGGATGACGATGGCTTCCTCCGCCGCCTCAAGCCTGCCGGTCAAAATCGCGTTGCTGTTGATCTCCGTGACAACGGCGCGCGTGACGCGGATGTTGACGGAGGGGTCCTCGGCGCTTTCCTGCGGTGCGAGCCTGTCCGTCACGATGCGAAAGCCCGCGATTGCGATCATCGCCAATATGAAGACGGCGATGATCCATTTCAGCGCTTTTCCCGCGCCTCGGCGCGATTTCGCGTTTTCTTCTGCGGCGACCTCCGGACCGGTCGCCGCCGCGCTTTTCGTCACGCCTGCCTCCGCCGCAGGGCCGCTCATGTTTTCCTTGCGCATACTCGTTGCCTTTCTCTTTCATATGTGATATCATAATAAAAACAAAAAATAGGCGTTTCGCGCAAAACGGCGACAAAAGCCTGTCGCACCTTGGGCATGAATGCCGCAATATCGGCTAAATTCTGCGCCGACCCGCCGGTCGGTCCGCTATTAGTTTACTGCCTGTATCGGCATATGTCAAGTAAAATTTTATGAAAACTTTGTCAAAAAAGAATTGCGCCGCTGTGCTGGACCTGCTGCTCGCGGCCTATCCGGAAGCCGGCTGCGCCTTGGTCCACGAAAACAGCTTTGAACTGCTCGTCAAGGTGGTCCTGTCCGCCCGGACGACGGACAAGAGCGTCAACGCCGTTTCCCCCGAGCTGTTTGCGCGCTACCCCGAAGCCGAGGCGCTGGCGGCGGCGGACGAGGAGGACCTGCAGCGCATCCTGCGGCGCATCGGCATGTACAGGACGAAAGCGAAGAACATAAAAACGCTCGCCGCGCAGCTCGCGTCCGTACACGGCGGCGTCGTGCCGGACGACTACGACGCGCTCATCGCCCTGCCGGGCGTCGGCCGCAAGACCGCCAACGTCGTTCTGGCCGTCGGTTTCGGCCGGCAGCGCATCCCCGTGGACACCCACGTGTTTCGCGTCGCCAACCGCATCGGACTCTGCGACGAAAAGGACGTGCTGCAGACGGAGCTGGCGCTGATGCGGCGTCTGCCCGCGGATCGCCTGACGGAGGCGCACCACAGCCTGATCTTCCACGGACGCCGCTGCTGCGACGCGCGGCGGCCCTCCTGCGAGATCTGCCCGACGCGCGGCTACTGCGCGTACACGGCGGCGCCGATGCGCGCCGCAAGCGAACAGAGGCGCAAAACACATGAATGAAACCGAATTAAAGGCACTGATAAGCGAAGCGGCCTTGGCCGCCGAGGTTTCCGAGGCGGAGGCCCTGCGCCCTGAGCTGGCCGGTCTGCGCATATTCGACGCGCCGATCTTCGCGGCCGCGGCGGCGGATGATCCGATGTTCCTGCGGCTCAGGGACGAGGCTTCGGTGGGCGCGCATCACCTTATGCCCGCCGACTGGACGCGGTCCGCGCGCTTCGTCCTCTCCGTGTTTTTCCCGTTCACGCGGCGCGTGCGGGCCGCCAATGCCGCTGTGGACCCTCTGCCCGCCGCCGAGTGGCTGCACGGTCGCATAGAGGGCCAGAAGCACATAAACGCCGTATCCGTCACCGCCGCGGAGGCCCTGCGCCGCGCGGGCTTTTCGGCTGTCGCGCCCTCCGCGGACGCGCGTTTCCGCTCGCAGGGGTTTACGAGCAACTGGTCCGAGCGCCACGTCGCTTTCGTCTGCGGCCTCGGAACTTTCGGACTTTCCAAGGGCTTGATTACGCAAAAAGGCATCGCCGGCAGATTCTCCAGCATCGTCACGGACATGGCGCTGTCGCCGACGCGCAGAGGATATACCGAACTTTACGAATATTGCATATTCTGCGGTCGCTGCGCGAAGCGCTGTCCCGCGGATGCCATTGATCCCGAAACGGGCAAGGCGCACGTGCCCTGCTCCGCGTTCGTGGAGGAAACGCGGACGCTGTACGCGCCGCGCTACGGCTGCGGCAAATGCCAGGTGGACGTACCCTGCGAGGGCGGTATTCCCGCCAAAGGAGCGCGGCAGTGACGGCAACGGTGGTTTTCAGCAGGGTGGCGGGCGTGTTCGCCATGGTGCTTCTCGGTTTCATCGCGAGCAGGGTCGGCTGGCTGCCGGGCGAATCCGGCAAGTACCTCTCGAAGATCGTCGTCAACATAGCGGCCCCCTGCGCCGTACTCCACTCCATGAGTACGCAGAAGATGCAGAGCGGCGCCCTCTTTCTCGTTCTGGAAATTATCGCTGTGGCTTTCGCCATGTACTTCCTCTCGTGTCTGTGCGCTCTGCCCGTCTGCGCCCTGCTGCGCGTTCCGAAAGAGGACAGGGGCGTCTATCGCAGCTTCGTGATCTTTTCAAATAACGGATTCATGGGCTTCCCCATCGTGCTGTCCGTGTTCGGCGCGACAGGCCTGTTTTACATCATTCTCGCGAACATGGCCGTCATCCTCCTGCAATACACGCTGTGCATTGCGATGATTAAGAAAGACGCGGCTGTGAGATCGCAGCTGCCGCAGAAAGAGTCCCTGAAAAATCGCCTGAAAGCCGTGTTTGACGTTCCGCTCGACGCGGCCTTGCTCAGTCTCGCGATCTTCCTGCTGCGGATTCCCGTGCACGAAGGCTTGCAGGGGATCTTTTCTTCCGTCGGCGCCATGATGGCGCCGCTGTCCATGATTATCATCGGCATACAGCTTGCGCAGAGCAACGTTCGGGACGCCCTGCTGAACCCGCGCCTCATCGCCGTGGCTGCGGTGCGGCTCGTGCTCATGCCTTTCCTCGTATTTTTTGCGTTGAAGCTCGTCAACTTAGACGCCTTGGTTCGCTGCGTGATCGTGCTGTCTTTCGCGATGCCCTGCGCGGCGCTCCCCGTGGTCTTCGCGCAGGAATACGGCGCCAACGCGAAGCTCGCCGCAGAGGGCGCCTTTCTGAGCACGATGTTTTCTATGGGCAGCTTGCCGATTGCTTGTATACTTTTGACACTGTACGTATTATAATGGTGATACATTTTAATTAAAGAGCCGCGGCAGTTGTTCGCGGCCCGGAAAAACAACGGATTCTCGTTAAGGTAAACAGAAAGTGAGGAATCGCGATGCCGGCTCCCCCCGACAGAATAGCATTCACGGTTTTCGGCATAGACATCATGTGGTACGGCATACTCGTCACCATAGCCATCGCCACGGGCGTTTGCGTCGTGTGCTTTCGCGCGTGGAAGCACGATCACACGGCTGACACGGTCATCAACTTCATGCTCTTCTGCGTACCCGCCGGTCTGATCGGCGCGCGGCTGTACTACGTGCTTTTCAATCTCGACGATTTTGTTGACAATCCCATGCAGGTTTTCAACACGCGGGCCGGAGGGCTTGCGATCCACGGCGCGCTGCTGCTCGGTCTGCTGATGGCGCTGATCCTGTTTCGGGTTTGGAACATCTCCCCCATGAACGGACTCGATCTCGCGGCGCCGGGCTTTGCCGTGGCGCAGGCCATCGGCCGCTGGGGGAATTATTTCAACCGGGAGGCGCACGGCGGGCCGACGGATCTGCCTTGGGGCATCACGGTGGACGGGCAAAACGTGCATCCCACTTTCCTCTATGAATCGCTGTGGTGTTTCCTGCTGTTCCTGCTGCTGATCCGCGTGGACAACCGCAGACGCTTCGAGGGGCAGACATTCCTGCTTTACTGCATTCTGTATTCGCTGGAACGCTTCTTCGTAGAGGGGCTTCGAACGGACAGCCTCATGCTCTTCGATACCTTTCGACAGGCGCAGGTGCTGAGCGCGGTCGTGTTCGTGATCTGCGGCATCGCCTATCTGTATCTGCGGCGCCGGGAAAAATACAGGGGCCGGCTGTTCTACTGATTGACGCCGGGCCTTGGCCCGCGATTGTTTTTTGCGATGACAGAGAGGCAATGTTATGAAGCTGGGTATCATCGGACTTCCGAATGTCGGGAAGAGCACGCTCTTCAACGCGATCACAAAGGCCGGGGCGGAGGCCGCAAATTATCCGTTCTGCACGATTGAGCCGAACGTCGGCGTCGTGACCGTGCCGGACGAGCGGCTCAAGGTCCTGCACGAGATGTACAAATCGAAAAAGACGGTGTACACGACCATCGAGTTCTGCGACATCGCGGGCCTCGTCAGGGGCGCGTCCAAGGGTGAGGGCCTCGGCAACAAATTCCTCGGACACATCCGCGAGGCGGAGGCCGTCGTCCACGTGGTGCGCTGCTTTGAGGACACCGACGTCGTCCACGTCGACGGACGGATCGATCCGCTGTCCGATATTGAAACGATTGATTTGGAGTTGATTCTGTCCGATTTGGAGTTGCTGGAGCGTCGCGTGCAGAAGACGCAGAAAGCGCTGAAAGGCGATAAATCCCTGCAAGCGGAACTTGACGCGCTCGCGCGGATCGGCGAAACCTTAGAGGCGGGCAGGCCGGCGCGGACGGCGGAGCTTTCGGAGGAAGAGAGGGAATTTGCAAAGGGTCTCGGCCTGCTCTCGCTCAAGCCCGTCATCTACGCGGCCAACGTCTCCGAGGCGGTGGGCGTCGCGGACGGCAATCCGCTCGTCGAACGCGTTGCGGCTTTCGCGGCGTCCGAGGGTTCAGAGGTCGTGGTGCTGTGCGCGAAGCTGGAATCCGAACTCGCGGAGCTTGACGACGCGGAAAAAAGACTTTTCTTTGAAGAACTCGGCATAGAGGAGTCGGGACTTGAGCGCTTGATCAAGAGTTCTTATCGCCTGCTCGACCTGATTTCTTTCCTCACGGCGGGGGCGCCGGAGGTACGCGCTTGGACGGTCCGGCGCGGCGCGAAAGCGCCGCAGGCCGCGGGGCGCATCCACACGGATTTCGAGCGGGGCTTTATCCGCGCTGAAACCATCGCTTTCGACAAACTGGTCGAATGCGGCGGCAATCTCGCGCTCGCGCGGGAAAAGGGTCTGATTCGCTCGGAGGGCAAGGAGTATACGGTGAAAGACGGGGATGTGATGCACTTCTTGTTCAATGTATGATTCTTACTGACAGGAGTTTGAAATGACGAAGAACAGCAGATTTCTCGCCCGAACGCTTGCCGCCGCCCTCGTGCTGTGCCTGTCGCAGACGGCGGTTTTCGGCGCCGTTTCCGAACGGCAGTTTTCATATTTTTCGCAGGAGTCCCTGCGCGTGCGCGCCGACGGCGTATACTTCTCCGTGGAGAACCTGCCCGCGCGCGCGGACTTCGACTACGGCTGCATAGAGATCTTCACGCCGAACGGAAAGAGCGTGAAAGAGGAATGGCTGAGCCGCGATTCCGACAACGGTATGCGCGCCGATCTGTCCGGGCTTCCCGACGGCCTGTATACGGCGACTTTCTATTATTCGCCCGAGCGGTGGGCCACCTATACGAGCTATTTCACGGACAACGACGTGCAGCTTCGCGTGCAAAGCGGCGCGCTTTCTCTCGTCGCACCCATCATGTACGAGCGCAACGCGGCGTTCTACGGCGCGGGCCGCACGGACATCGCCGCGCTTTCGGCCTATCTCGGGCCGACGAACGGCATACAAAGCGACGATCCCGCCGTCCGCGCGCTCGCGGCTTCGCTTACGGACGCGCTTGCGGACGACTACGACAAGGCGCTGGCGATCCACGACTGGGTGGCGGGGAATATCTGGTACGACGAGGACGCGGTGCGGACGGGACGCCATGAGGACAACAGCGCCCTCGGCGCGCTGCGGCTCGGACGCGCCGTCTGCGAGGGCTACGCCAAGCTGACGGCGGCCCTGCTTCGCGCGGCCGGCATCCCCGCGAAATTCGTATACGGTTACGCCCTCGGCATAAACGGCGACGAATGGCCGTCCAAGGAACTGAACCGCGACGACTCGAATCACGCGTGGAATGAGGCTTTTATCGACGGCCGCTGGGTGATCCTCGACGCGACTTGGGACAGCGGCAACCGCTACGCCTACGGTCGCAAGACGGAGAACGCGGGCCTGCAAACGCATCGCTACTTCGACGCCGCGCCGGAGGCTTTTGCCGCGGACCACGCCACGACGGACCCCGAATGGGAGCTTTGGTGGCTGCCGTCCGCCGCCCCCGTGCCGGCGCTCCCCTTTGCGGGAAAGCTGTTCGTCAACGGCGTCCCGGCGGCGCCCGGCGCTTACAACATAGGCGGCAGCAATTACTTTAGGCTGCGCGACCTCGCCGTGATGCTCGGGAGCGCGGGCCTCGATTTCGGCGTCGGCTGGGACGCGGCGAGCAAGACGGTGTCGATCCGCACGGGCGAGCCCTATGCGCCGGACGGAACGGAACTCGCCGGCGCGCCGAAGTCGAACGGGATGGCCGTGCTGCCCGAAACGGTGCTGACGATAGACGGCAAGGCGGTCTTTATGGATGTCTATAACATAGGCGGCGGCAATTACTTCAAACTGCGGGACATGGCTGAAGCTTTCGGGTTTTCCGTGGAGTACGACGCAGCCGCGAACGCCGTCTTGATCCGCACGGAAACGGCGGCCCCCGAGCCGTCCGAGCAAGCGCCGCAGGAGACGGACGAGGCCGCGTGAGCGCGGCGGAGAAATATAAATGCGGAAAAACAAAGCTTTCTATGAAGAACCGGCGCAGGAAGCGCCGGCGACATTTTTCGAGCGCGTATACGATGTGATCGCGCGCATACCCTACGGCAAGGTGGTTTCCTACGGGCAGATCGCGCGCCTCCTCGGCAATCCGCGCGCGGCGCGGCAGGTGGGTTGGGCCTGCGCCGTCTGTCCCGCGCAGCTGCCGTGGCAGCGCGTCGTAACAGTCGACGGCGCCGTAACGGGCGGGGCCTATGCCGACATGCGGCGCGCCCTGCTCGAATCCGAGGGCGTTGCTTTCCTGCCCGACGGCCGCGTGGATATGGACGCCTGCCGCACGCCGGATGCCCTGCTTGCCGCCTCGCGCGGCGGGGCGGCGGTGTGGTGCTGAGCAGGTGCCGGATTCGCGTGCGTCGTTAGGTCACATCGAGCGTTTCCTTAATCAGCCGGCCCTGTTTCAGCTTCTCGCGCAGCCTTTTGGCATCGCCCTCCGCGATGTATTTGCGAAAATCTTTCAGATTCTTTAGAATGACGTCGATCTGTTCCGTCAGAAAATCCTTGTTCAGCAGGAAGAGTTCCGTCCACATCTCCTCGTTGAGCTTCGCCACGCGCGTCATATCCCCGAAGCTGCCCGCCGAAAAGCCCGAGAAGTCGCGGGCCAGCGGATTTTGCGCGTAGGCGCTCGAAACGACGTGCGCGAGCTGGGAGGTGAGGGCGATCATCTCATCGTGGCGCTCCGGCGTCGTGATCGTGATGCGGCCGAAGCCCAAGGAGAGGAAGAAATCGCAGGCCGTCCGCAGGGCCTCCGCGGGCGTATCCTCGTTCGGCGTGAGGATCATATCGGCCTTGTCGAACAGCGTCGCGAGCGCGTGATCGAAGCCGCTGTGCTCCCGTCCCGCCATCGGATGTCCGCCGATGAACGCGAGCCCGCTGTCCGAAAGCAAGGGCGCAACGCGCTCGCAGACGAAGCGTTTGACGCCGCAGAGATCGACGACCAAGGCACCGCGCTTGAAGCTTTGCGCGTGCGCGCGGATGAACTCTGCGCTCGCGCGGGGATACAGCGCGACGAGTACGATGTCCGCTTCCGCGAAGCCGGCCACGCCGAGGCTGTCCGCGGCGCCCGCTTCGAGCGCCGCGCGGCCTGCGGCTTCCGATCTGTCGAAGCCGGCCACGCTGTGCGCCGTGCGCGCTTTGACGGCCTTGGCGAAAGAGCCGCCTATGAGTCCAAGTCCCGCGATCGCGATCTTCATTTCGACGCCTCCTCCGTGCGCGGCGTTTCCGCGCGCAGCAGTTTTTTCAGCTTTTCCCGCACGACCTCGAGCCTGCCGTCGGTCAGGACGGGGATCAGGCGGTTGATCTCCGCGATGGGCCTGTCCCACCATTTGAACGCCAAGAGCAGGGCGATCAGCTCATCGTCGAAGCGTTTTCGCAGCAGCCGGGCCGGATTTCCCGCCACGACGGAATAGGGCGCAACGTCGCTTCCGACGCTGCTGTTCGCGCCGATGATGGCGCCGCTGCCGATGTGCACGCCGGGCAGAACGGTCGAATACTGCCCGATCCACACGTCATTTTCTATGACCGTGTCCCCCTTAAGCGGCATTTCCGCGAGGGGCGGTATGGGCTTGAGGAAGCCCTCGAAGATGTAAAATGGGAATGTGGTGACTGCGTTCATCTGATGGTTGGCGCCGTTCATCACAAATTCGACGCCTTTTGCGATCTGGCAAAACTTACCAATCATGAGCCGGTCGCCGTAGAAGTCGTAGTGATGTGTCACGCAGCGTTCGAAATCGGTGTCGCTGAAATACGTGAAATCGCCGACGATGATGTGCTTGCTCTTGATCGTGGGCCTTACATAGGTCACCGTATCCACGCCGGGTACGGGGAAGATCGCGTTTGGGTCGGGCATTCCGTTCGCCGTCATCGCTTTCGGCCTCCTTTCGCAGGCTTGTCTTTGGTTATTATACCGGCAAGCGCCGGACGCTTCAATTGAAAACGATTAAAAGTCGAGAAAAAGCATGAAAAGCATGAAAAAAAACGCTTGACACGCGCGCGGTGTGATAT
>JAITAX010000252.1 GCA_031283865.1 Eubacteriales Family XIII. Incertae Sedis bacterium | reverse complement strand
GGCCGGCTTCCGGCGCCGGGCGGCCTGCATGTCGTCCAAGATGGCCTTGACGTAAGAAACGGTCGTGGACTTGCCCTTGGTACCCGTCACGCCCACGAGTTTCAGCTTTCGCCATATCTCGCCGTAGCGGCTGTTCGCGAGGACCGCCAAAGCCGCGCGCATGTCGGAAACGATCAGCGCGGGCGCGTCCGCACCCGCGTATTCGATCTCGCTGACGTAGGCGACGGCGCCGGCGGCGAGGGCGCGCAGCAGATATTCCGCAGAAAAGCGCGCGCCCTTGCAGAGGAAGAGCGCGCCGGGACGCGCCTCCCGCGAGTCGTAGCACAGGCTTTCGATTGCGCGCGCGTCCGCGCGTGCCGCCGCGGGTGAGCTGCGCACGAGCAAGCCTTTGGCTTTCAGTATTTCCGCGTATTCGCGCAGGGTATGGGGTATCCGTTTCATAATTTACAATAAATACATTACGGTCAATAAAACCGCTGTCGCAATCCGCTCGCGCGGCATCACACGTATTCCTTGCCCGCGAACAGGATCACGCGCTTCACGAGCGTTCGCATGGCATCGATGTAAAACGCGGGCAGCTTGAACATCTCGTTGATTACCGACAACTCTGTGCAGGCCAAAAGCGCGGCTTCGCAGCCCGCGCAGGCGAGCGAGCGCTCAATCGTCAGGAAATCCTCGTAGTCGACCTTGCCGCCCCGTTTGACGCCGTCGTAGATCATTTCCGTGACGAGGCTCTGTACCTCGGCAGGGGGAAGCCAAGGCTCCATTGCTTGCGCCTCCAGCGCGCGCTGGTAGATGCCCGCCCGCACCGTGCCGTCCGTAGCGAGCACGGCGACGCGGCGCGACGGCTCCGCCGCAAAGCGCGCGGCGCATTCGCGCACGGTTTCCGTCACCATATTGATTAGGGGTACATGTATGCCCGCCTGTATCTCATCCGCGAGCACATGGGAGGTATTGCAGGGGATCGCAATCGCATCCGCGCCGCAGCTTTCCAACAGGTGCGCGTCCGCAAGGAGCAGCTTCAGCAATTCCGCGCGCCGGCCCCCGAGCAGGGCCTCGGTGCGGTCCGGCATCGAGGCGTGGCTCAACAGGATCATATCCAGATGCTGCTGGTCGTACAGGGCTTTCGTATGCTCCACCGTCATGCGGTAGAAGAGCGCGCTTGCGGCGGGCCCCATGCCGCCGATCACGCCGATCTTCACGGGGTTTTTCGCCGTCATGCGCCGCCTCCCGCGCGCCTGTGCGAACGGGCCGCGAAACGCGAATGCGCTGTAAAATGTTCAAAAAAAATATTATTTCTCATACCCTTTCCCGTAATACTTCGCGAACTTGAAGAAATGTCCGAGCAGGTTTTTCCTGACGCCGAGCCTGTGATTAAGGCCGCTGTCCGCCTTGTAAAGGAGCGGATTTGCGCAGCGGCCCGCGCGTATGAGCCGCTTCATCTCCGCGTGATAGGGCGTCCGCGGCGTGAAAGAGAAAGCCACGCGCCTCGGAACGACCATCCACAGGGAGCGCGCTGTCACGAACTTGGGCTGCAAATCCCGCTCGCAGATGAAATCCTCCACGAGATAGCGCGCGATGTTCTCACCGGCGCCCGTCACGTAATAATTGCTCCGCCCCTGCCGCGCGTTCAGCTCGAATACCTTGAGCTTGCCGTCCCTGCGATCATACTTGAGATCGAAATTCGAGAAGCCCGTATAGCGCAGGTCCTCCAGCAGCTTCGCGAACTGCGCTTGCACGGTTTCGTTGTACTCCGTGAGGATCACGGCGTGGTTGCCTATGCCGTGCGGCGTGTGTTCCTCGAGCAGCACATGTCCCATGCACGACAGCCGGACGCGTCCGTTGCGGTCGGAATAACCCGTGAGCACGCGCATAAAGCTGTCGTCGCCCGGGATGAAATTCTGTATGATGACGGAATCGTCGTAGCCGGAGGCGTATATGCGATCAAGGATGCCGTCGGTCTCTCCCCGCGTCGCGGCCTTGAACACCTTGTCCTGCCCCGTGAACGGATGTTCCCAGTACATGACGCCGTTCGACGGTTTGATGATGAAAGGGCCGTCGAAAGGCAGCGCGTAGTCGCGGCCCATCCCCGCGCGGTGCACCGCCGTATCCGGGTAATCGATGCCTTTTTCGCGGCACAGCGCATAGAAACGCTCCTTGTGCGTCAGAACGTCGAGAAGCGCGAGGTCTATGTAAGGGACGATCACATTTTCCGCGTAGGCGCCCTTGTTCGCGCTGATGCTGCGGACGTAGCCGTCGCCGCAGCCGATCAGCAGGATCTTGCGGTCGCTGTGCGCGCGCGCAAAGTCGTTGACGAGCGCAAGCAGGACCTCCTGCCGGTCCGCGTCCCGGACGCTCGTGTAGTCGAGGATGCGGCTGTTCGCGCAGGGACCCGAGAGCGCCTTGCCGTAGACCCTCGAACGCAGGCCGTACTGCTCGTGAAAGGCCCGCGCCACGCTGTATACATTGATGTCCGAGGCAAAGAGCAAGGGAATGAAACCGCAGTCGCCGTATCCGCTCATGACTTACACGTCCCCGTCTTCGTCTTCGCGCGCGCCGCCGTCCGCATTCCCGCTGAGAGGCCGCCAAGTTTCGGACGCGCCGAAGCCCGTATCCGCGGATATAGGCCGTCTGCGGCCCGTGAGGATGTCGCAGAAGATCGCAAAAGACGTCATTGAATACACGGAAACGGGCACAAATAAAAGGCTCACGATCAGCGGGAGTATCTGACCCGCGGTCGTGTACGCGACTGCGGACGCGATTTCGGGCGACAGTGTCTGCTGCGGCGGCAAGGCGGACAGGTAGACAAAGGCGCAGCAAACAATGAAAGGCACGAGATACCAACCGGCAAAGCTGATCGCCAGGCAAAAGAGCTTGCCCTTATACCCGCGCATCATCCTGCGGCTCAGCCCAAGCGCGCGGGTTCCGAGCTGCGGATCGTCGGCAAACAGGAAGAAAGCCTGCGCGTATGTGAGCATAAAGACAGTGACGACGATGAGAAAGAGGAGCGCGAAAAGCGCGCCTGTGAACACGGGCGCGGACGCGCTAAGCGAGCTGAGTGCGGCCGTCAGCAAAGAGAACGGCAGCATGAGCCAAAGGACCATGAAAAACACAAGCAGCAGAAAGAGGCAGGTCGCCCTTGTGAAGTTGCCGAAGCCGCTGAGAATCATGCCGAGGTCGTGCTTTTCGCTGCGGGCGACAGCGAGAAAGAAAGCGGAGAGGCCGAGGAGCAAAGGCCCGTCTATAATCAGCGGGTAGAGCGCGACAATCCACTGCGAGGCGTCCAAAGGCGCGGAATCCAAGGCGCCGGCGCCGCTTTCCCCCAGGATGACCCTGAGCAATATCACGGGTCCCGAAAGCAGGAAATTGTTGAGTACATACGCGAGAATCGCCGTTTTCCAATGCCCTTTCAGCGCGATGCGCGCCATGCGGCGGATATTCCGCGCGGATTCTGTTATTCTGATGCCCTGTTCCATAATCTGCATTCACCTCTGATAGATTTCCGATCCCGCCCGCGCATCACAGCTCTATGCCGCCGCCGCGCGCGCCGGCAGAGCCTGCGTCCGCCGAAAAACGCCGCGCCTCGGCATCGTTCGCGCCCGAAGCGAATCCGCCGCCCGCACCCGCGGCCGGCAAGCATCTGCGACCCGTGAGGATGTCGTGAAATACCGCGAACGACGTGCCCGCGTATACGACGAGGGGCGCCGGCAGTACGACGGTGAGTACAAGGATGAGCAGAACCGTTGTCAAATCGGTGAGCGGAACGACCGAAAACGGGAACATCAGAGCAAAGTAAACGGCGTACAGCAAGAGGGACCAACCGATAAAGCTGATCTGCAGGCAAAAGAACTTCCATTTGTTCCCTACCATCAACCTGCGGCTCCGTCTGATCGCACGGAAAGGACCCGTCTGCGGATTGTCCGCAAGCAGAAAAAAGGTCTGCGTATACGCGTAAGCGGCTATAATGCCGGGTATGAGGAACAGCATACTCCAAAGGTATTCAAAAATCCAAGCCAGCAAGAAGAGTCCGAGCGCTCTGAAAAAATTGTTGAAGCCGCCGAAAATTGCGTCGTGACCGGGCGTTTCGCCGCGGACAAGGGCGAGAAAGAAAGCGGCGCCGCCCAGCAGCAAGGGGCCAATTATAACAAAAATATACAGCAGGGCGATTCCGCCTCCGAATGCGTAATCGTCAGCGATATCGAAGCCGCCTCCGAATTTGCCGAATATGAATACGATCATAAATATCGGCGCAACGAGCAATGCAACGCAGAGTACATATGCGAGGATCGCCGTTTTCCAATGCCCTTTCAGCGCGGCGCGCGCCATGCGGCGGATTTCCCGCGCGGGTTCCGTTACAAGGATATATTCTTCCATAAATTCCTCTTTTGGCATGTACGGCGCGTTGCCTCAAGGCAAACCGCCAACGCCTCACTCGACCGCAGTACCCGCATATGCCTCGGATTCGCGCAGATGCGCGGCCACTTTCGTATCCTCGCGCTTGATGTGGTTTACGAGCCATCCGCCGATGTTCGTGTTCACCTTGCCCACGAGGGAGATCGTCGGACCCTCCGCCTTGAGCTGCCGCCCAAGGTCCGCGACGACGCGCTTAAAGCCGTCGTGCAGCTTCTTGTGGTTCGGATAATCCGGATAGCCGGACTGCTTCTGCAGCGCCTCTTCGTCGCCGAAGTGCTTCGCCGTATAGCTTTCGAGAAAATCCATCGTTTCCGCGAGGACGCTGCGGCCCTTGCCGCCCGAACAGGCGTCCATGAGATTGCCGATCGCCTCGATCAATTGTTTATGCTGCGAATCTATCATATCGTTCCCCGTTTCGAGATCGCTGCTCCACGTAAAGCGCTCGCCGCGGTGTTCCTGCGCGGCCGAAGCCGCCGGACGCCCGGAG
>JAITAX010000219.1 GCA_031283865.1 Eubacteriales Family XIII. Incertae Sedis bacterium | reverse complement strand
TGCCGTCGTCGGAACGCGACCGGCGCCGTTCCACAGCCGCGGGTCGTCTGTTCAGCGCAAGATGGATCAGCAGTATCCCGCCGCCGAGCGCCAATATTCCAAGTAATGTAAGTTGCATTTTATCCCTTATCCCTATTCCTTATATATTTATGTGTGACGTGCGGATTGCTCGTTTTTCTCGATTCTATATCGAAGCTCCCCAGGCTTTCGATGAGCGGCGTCAACTTCATGGCGCCGTAATTTCGCGAATCGAAATCGGGCAGCCGGCGATTGAGAACACTTCCCAATTCGCCTAAAAATGCCCATCCGTCTTCATCCGATATCTCGTTCACAATCGTTCGGATCGTGCGAATCAATTTTGCCCGTTCCCTGTTGTTCGGAGGGGCCTTTTTCGCCGCGGCGTCCGCCGCGTCGGGCGCGCCTTTCTCCTTGTGCGCCGCTTCCCCGTGCGCCGCCTCTTCGTGCGCTGTTTCTTTCTCGACCCCCTTGCCGTTGCCGCCCGTCACGCTCGCCAGCACCTCCAGATACTTGAACATATCGCAGGCCGCGCGGAAAGGCACGGGCGTCTTTTTCTCACCCATGCCGATCACGAGCATTCCGGCCTCCCGCAGCCGCGACGCGAGCTTTGTGAAATCGCTGTCGCTCGAAACGATGCAGAAGCCGTCCACCTTGCCGGAATACAGTATGTCCATCGCGTCGATGATGAGCGCGGAATCCGTCGCGTTTTTGCCCGTCGTATAGCTGTACTGCTGCATGGGGCTCACGGAATGCTCAAGCAGCACATCTTTCCAAGAGCTCATCTTTACGGAGGTCCAATCCCCGTATATGCGTTTGTAGGTGGGCGTCCCGTGGTTGGACACCTCATTCATGATGTTGCTGATGTACTTGCTGGAAACATTGTCCGCGTCGATTAACACGGCGATCCGTTTGTCGTCCATCTCTTTCTTTCCCGAGGCTTGGACCCTCACTCCGTCAATTGGTTGTTGATCGCGTCGCCGGGCGGCACGATGGGCCATACGTTCTCATCTATGGAAAGCTCGCAGGCTATGACCGCGCCGCGTCCCGACGCAAGCGCCTCGCGTATCGCGTCCCGAAGCCCGTCCGCGTCCGCGACCTGTCTGCCGAACAGGCCGAACGAGGCCGCCAAGCCCTCATAATTCAGCACATCCGGTAAATCCGTCGCCGAGAAGCGCCTGTCATAGAACAGCTTCTGCCATTGGCGCACCATGCCCAAGGTGTTGTTTTTCAGCACGAATACGAGGATCGGCAGGCCCTGCGCGGAAACCGTCATAAGCTCTGCGCAGTTCATGCGGAAGCTGCCGTCGCCCGTGAAGAGGATCACGCGCTTGCCCGGATTCGCGATCTGCGCGCCGATTGCGGCGCCGAGGCCGAAACCCATCGTCCCGAGCCCGCCCGAGGTGATGAGGCGGCGCGGCTTCGAAAAAGGCCATTTCTGCGCCGTCCACATCTGGTGCTGGCCCACGTCCGTGGCTACGATTGTCTCATCGCCCAGCGCTTCGTACACAATCGGAAAGATCTGCGAGGGGCCGAAGCCCTCAGCCTCCCGATTCGCGGACGGCGCGCGCCTGTAGGCGCGCACCGACTCGTTCCACGCGCGGCGCTTGTTCGCCTTAACCAAGGGCAGGAGCCGCGCGAGCGCGTCACGCACGTCGCATAGGATATGCTCGTCGCTCGTCACGTTTTTGTCGATCTCCGAGCGGTCGATGTCCACATGCACGACGGTCGCGCCCTTTGCGAAGCGCCGCAGATCGCCCGTCACGCGGTCGCTGAAGCGCATACCGAGCGCGACGAGCAGGTCCGCGTTGTGAACGGCCATATTCGCGTCCCGCTCGCCGTGCATACCCACCATGCCGAGGGAGAGCGGATTGTTCCTGTCGAAAGCGCCGAGACACATGAGCGTCGTCGCGACGGGTATCTGCGCTTTCTCCGCAAGCTCCGTCAAGAGCGCCGAAGCGTCCGAAACGACAACGCCGCCGCCCGCGCACAGGACGGGCCGCTTCGCCTCGTTGAGATGGCGCGCCAAAAGCTTGATGCGGTCGGCCGGGGGCGGGGCTACGACCTCCGCGGGCAGGGGCGCCATGGGCTTATAGATCGCCGTTTCCGTCATGAGATTCTTGGGAACGTCGATCAGAACGGGACCGGGCCGGCCGCTTTTCGCGATGCGAAAGGCGTGGCGAACCGCCGCCGCAAGCTCGTTCACGTCCTTGCAGAGAAAGCTGTGCTTCGTTATGGGGAGCGTGATCCCCACGATGTCAACCTCCTGAAACGAATCCCTGCCGATCAGGGAAACGGGGACCTGCCCCGTGATGACGACAATCGGCGAGCTGTCCATATAGGCCGTGGCGATGCCCGTCACCGTGTTCGTGGCGCCGGGACCGCTCGTCGCGAAACAGACGCCCACGCGCCCCGAGGCGCGCGCAAAACCGTCGGCCGCGTGCGTCGCGCCCTGTTCGTGACAGGTCAGGATATGCCGTATGCGCCCGGACGCCGTATAGTCGTAAAGCGCGTCGTAGAGCGGCATGATCTGTCCGCCCGGGAAGCCGAAGATCGTGTCCGTCCCCTGCTCCAGCAGACATTCCATTATAATTTTTGCCCCGCTGAGACGCATCTAACTCTCCTTGTTCCACGAATACATCTTTCTGAGTTCTTTTCCTACATTTTCTAACTCGTGTGAGGCCTTGATGCGCCGCGTCGCGAGGAAATGCGGCCGGCCCGCGGCGTTCTCCGCAATCCAATTCCGCGCGAAAGTCCCGTCCTGTATCTCCTCGAGGATCTTGCGCATCTCGGTCCGCGTCGCGTCCGTGATGATGCGCTTGCCCGTCTCGTAATCGCCGTATTCGGCCGTGTTGGAGATCGAGTAGCGCATACGGCCGAAGCCGCCCTGGTAGATCATGTCCACGATGAGCTTCATCTCGTGAATGCACTCGAAATACGCGCTTTCCGGCTCGTAGCCCGCCTCGACGAGCGTTTCATAACCCGCCTGCATCAGCGCCGTCACGCCGCCGCACAGCACGGCCTGCTCCCCGAAAAGGTCCGTTTCCGTTTCCTCCCGGTAGGTCGTCGCGAGCACGCCGGCCCTCGAGCCGCCTATGCCGGCCGCGTAGGCCAGCGCCTTGTCGCGCGCCTTGCCCGTGTAGTCTTGGTGCACCGCGATCAGGCAGGGTACGCCCTTGCCCGCAACGTACTCGCTGCGGACCGTATGACCGGGACCCTTGGGCGCGATCATCGTCACATCGACGTCGGCGGGGGGGATTATCTGCTGGAAATGAATATTGAATCCATGCGCGAACATGAGCATCTTGCCCTCCGTCAGGTTCGGCGCGATGCTCTGCGCGTAGATCTCGGCTTGCTTTTCGTCGGGGACGAGTATCATAATCACGTCCGCCTCTTTCGCGGCCTCAAAGGCGGTCTTTACTTTCAACCCCGCACTTTCGGCCTCTTTCCAAGACTTGCTGCCCTCGTACAGCCCGACGATTGCGTTCACGCCGCTTTCTTTCAGATTCAGCGCGTGCGCGTGTCCCTGGCTGCCGTATCCGATGATCGCCACTGTTTTTCCGTCCAAAAGCGACAAATTGCAATCATTTTGGTAATAGATTTTTGCCATTTTACATCTCCTTGTTTTTTATTTCTCCCTGCCCTGCGCGAAACGATCACAATAAATCTATACTATTTTACTCTTTCGCCCGTTCCGGGTCAATCTAATTCAGAAAAAATATCAGCGTATCGAGCAGAAACAGCGGCACGAGGAAGCACAGCGACCAGCCGATGTAACCGAAGAAGCTCGGCATCTTGATCCCGTTCTCCTCGGCGATCGAACGCACCATGAAGTTCGGCGCGTTGCCTATGTAGGTGTTCGCGCCCATGAACACCGCGCCGGCCGAAACGGCGAGCAGCAGTTTGGGCGCGATAAGTCCGGCCGCCGTGGACAGGCCCTCCGCCGCGCCGAGCGAGCCGGCCGTAGTCATGAACACGAGGTAGGTCGGCGCGTTGTCGAGAAAGCTCGAAAGCGCGCCCGTCGCCCAGAAGAACTGCCACGGGCTCGTAAGTCCCAGCTCCGCGCCGCGCGCGTTCAGGATGGCGAGCGCGGGGATCATCGTGATGAAGATGCCGATGAAGAGGTGCGCGACCTCCTTGATCGGCCCCCAGGTGAACAGGTTTTCCTTGCGCAGCTCGCTCTTCGTGGTGATGATCGAAAAGATGCCGGCCAAGACGATGAGCGCCATCTGCAACACGCTGTTGTAGGGCAGGATCACCTCGTCGTACACGGGTATGCCGAACAGCACGCCCAAGTTTTCGTCGTAGAAAGAGGGATGCGTCGAAGTGATGCCGCTCAGGATGACGCTGCCGACGATGACGGCGAGGAAGAGCAGGTTGTGCGCGCCGGCCAGGCTGAGCGGAGCGGACTTCGCCGCCGCGCGCGCGGGTACGCCCGCGTCGCCCCCGTCGTATGCGCCGACGGCAGCGAACGCCGAAGACCCGTCCGGATCCCGGCCCTGAAACTCTTTCTTATAAAGCCGCGTGTCCATGATGAAAAACACCGCGAGCAGCACGACCGTATTGACGATGAGCAGCGGCAAAAGGCGCATCGTCCAGAAGAAAGGCACGCCGCGCAGGAAGCCGAGAAAGAGCGGCGGGTCGCCGACCGGCGTCAGGCAGCCGCCCATATTGGATACGAGGAAGATGAAGAACACGACGATGTGCGCTTTCTTCTTCCGCGATTCGTTGGCGCGCAGCAGGGGGCGGATCAAAAGCATACTGGCGCCCGTCGTGCCGACCCAGCTCGCGAGCAGCGTTCCGATCAGCAGCAAGAGCAGGTTGACCTTGGGCGTCCCGACCAGATCACCGCGCAGCACGATGCCGCCCGACACGGCGAACAGGCCCCAAAGCAGTATGATGAAAGGCAGATAGTCGAGCAGAACGATCTCAATCAGCTCGAAGAAAGCCGGTTCCGCCCCGAGCGCAATCGCGAAAGGCACGAAGAACAGGAGCGACCAGAAGATTGAAACCTTGAACAGGTGCTTTTCCCACCAATGCGGTTTCACCAAGGGGAAGATCGCGATGGAGAGCAAAAGCCCGGCGAAAGGGGCCACGCTCCAAAACGGCAGGAGACTTCCCAGCGCATGTGCGCTTTCTTCCGCCGCCTCGCCGCCGCTCGCGAAAGCGCAGTCGGCGGAAAGCGCCAAGGCCGCGACGAAGGCAGCAAGGCGAACGCAGCTTCGAACGGGCCGCCCGGCGGGCGGCATGTTTTCCGACAATCTCTTTCCTTTACTCATATACCTCTACCTGTCCCTTTCGTCATTGCCGGCGAAACGGCGCCCCGTCCCCGGGGCCGCACAGTGCGAAACGGCGCCCCGCCCCGATCACCCGGCGCGAAGCGGCGCCCGATCAGGCGAGTGCGCTTCTGATCCCGGCGTTTCGCACGATATCGCCGACGTCCTCATGTTTGTTCATCGTGTAGATGTGCAGCCCGTCGATGCCGGCCCGCAGGAAGCGTTCCAGCAGACCGGCTGTGTATTCCTTTCCGGCTTTCTTGAAACCGTCGGGGTCTTCGCCGTATTTGCCGAATATGGAAGCCAATTCCGCAGGAATGGAGCAGCCGTTGAATATGGTGGTCCTGATCGTCGGCTCCTTGAACAGCACGGGCATGACACCCACGACGACGGGCAATGTCACGCCCGCTCTCCGTATGCGCTCCGCGTAACGCAGATAGGCGTCAACGTCATAGCAGAGCTGCGTCACCACGAGTTCCGCGCCCTTATCCTGCTTGACGCGCAGGCGCGCAATGTCGGCCTCCGGGGATTCCGCCGCGATATGCTTCTCCGGATAGCCCGCGACCGCCATGCACAACTGCGGAAACTCGGCGCCGAAAAAGGAAAGCAATTCGTCCGCATAGCTGAAATCGCCGCGCGTTCCCTCCCAGCCCGCGGGGAAATCGCCGCGCAGGGCCAGCACGTTTTCTATGCCGAGATCCGCGCATTTCCCGATATAGTCCCGCACATCCGCGCGCGTATTGCCGATGCAGGTGAAATGCGTCATGATCTCCTGCCCGTCGGCTTTTACAGCCGCGCATACATCCAAGCTGCGCCCCTTGTTCGTTCCCCCGGCCCCGTAGGTGCAACTGATGAAATCGGGCGCGAAGCCGTAGAGCTTGGACAGGGTGAACATGAGCGGTTCCAAGGGTTTGTCCGGTTTGGGCGCGAAGACCTCAAAGGAAAATGTCTTCTTGTGTTTCAAAATGGCAGAAATTTTCATAATAAATCCTTATCTGTTAATAGTTTCACAGCTGCGGTCTCAATGCGTTCCTCAGTCTCCCCCGCCCCCGCCGCCGCAGGCCGCGCGCAGGCGTTCGAGCAACTGTGCCATATCCGCAGGCAGAGGCGCGGCGAGACGCAGGTCCTCCCCCGTCCTCGGATGGCGGAATACGAGCTTGGCCGCGTGCAGGGCCTGTCGCTCTATCAGCAGGGGCGCGGTCTCGCCGTAGAGCGCATCGCCGACGACGGCATGGCCGATATGCGCCAGATGAACGCGTATCTGGTGCGTCCGCCCCGTCATGAGTTCGATTCCAAGGTGCGTATAGCCGCGCCCGCAGGCGAAGCGCTCCAATACGCGATAGCGCGTCTCGGAGGGAAAACCGTCCGCGCGGACGATGCGCCTGAGCCCATCCTCCGCCTCCTTGCCGATTGCAAGCGCGATCCGGCCCTCATCGGCCCGGACCAAGCCCGTAACAATCGTCTCATAGCGCTTTACGACGCGGTTCGCCGCCGCCTGCCGCGCGAAGTCCTCTTGGCTGTACGCGTTCTTTGCGACGAGCAGAAGCCCCGTCGTGTCCATGTCGAGGCGGTTGACAAAGCGGATCTTATAGCGCTCGCCGCGTTCCGCCATGCGCTGCATGAGGCCGTTCGCAATCGTGTGCGCGGGATGGCCTTTCGTCGGATGGACGACAAGCCCCGCCTGCTTGTCGACCGCGAGCAGGTCCGCGTCCTCACGGACGACGCGGATCGGGATAGGCTCGGGCGCAAAGCCGCTCTCCTCCTCGGGGAAGATCACCGTGAGAACGTCGCCCGCCGCCGCGCGGGCGTTCATCTTGACGGGGAGGCCGTTTTTGTACACGCC
>JAITAX010000211.1 GCA_031283865.1 Eubacteriales Family XIII. Incertae Sedis bacterium | reverse complement strand
TAAAACGATCCTCATCTGCCGAATTTTCTTCGTTATACAACAAGATTGCCCGTTCGTCCTTAAAAACCGTTATGGCTTCTTCAAAGCTTATGCCGTGTTTACTTAGGTTTATGCGGTTTTTGTTCTCATCCCATTCAAATCTCACGGCACATCAACCTCTCGTTTGATGATCCTGCACGCCCATCGCCCTGCTGCGCTGTTCACGCAAAAGACCCCCGCCTTTTACAAGCAACGGCCGGTTTCCGGCACCTGTTTTCCTGTAAATATTTTAACATAATCGGGCTGTATGGGTCAAGCGAATGATCGGCGGCAAAAATGCACACGGCGGGAAAAATGCTGTCGCATTCCCGGGACCCGTCCGGTATAATAAGAAGCAACAAAGGATATATCCGACAAGAGAAAGGCATGGGATGCAAAAGATACTGGTGGTGGACGACGAGGCCAAGATCCGGGCCGTCATACGCGAATACGCGGAATTTAACGGCTACAGCGTGTCCGAGGCCGCAGACGGCATGAGCGCGGTCGCGAAATGCAAGGAGGAAGCTTTTGACATGGTGATCTTGGACATCATGATGCCCAAGTTCGACGGTTTTTCGGCCTGCAAGGAGATCAAGAAGCTGAAAGACGTACCCATCATCATGCTCTCGGCGCGCGGCGAGGAATACGACAAACTCTTCGGCTTCGAACTCGGGGTCGATGATTACGTCGTGAAACCGTTCAGCCCCAAGGAACTGATGGCGCGCGTGAACGCCGTCCTCACGCGGCGCGGCGCGGCGGAGCCGCAGTCCGCCGTGCTGTCTTTCGACGGGCTTGAGATCAACATGCCCGCGCGCAGCGTCACCGTGGACGGCAAAAAGGCGGAACTTACGCCCAAGGAGTACGAACTGCTCTTCTATCTGGTGCAGAACAGGAACATCGCGCTGTCGCGGGACAAGCTGCTCTCCGACATCTGGGGCTACGATTTCTTTGGCGACGACAGGACGATAGACACGCACATCAAGAATCTGCGCAACAACCTCGGACCCTATAGGGATCGCATCGTGACGCTGCGAGGAGTCGGTTACAAATTTGAGGCTTAACATCGATTACAAGAGCATAAAGCTGCGGCTTTGGATATACTTCGTGCTGTTCGCGGCCCTGCTGATGGGACTGCTGTGGTTCCTGCAGATATTCTTTCTGAGCGTCTATTATCAGGAAATGAAGATCAACGAAACGCTGCGGATCGCTAATTCCATCGTGGACAAATACGGACAGGAGGGGCTTTTTGACGAGATCGCGCGGGTCATGCGCAGAAACGATATGTATATCCAGATCGAGGCGCATATCGACGACGCCTATCTCACGCTGTATTCGCCGTATTACAACGAAAGCGCGGGTGACGGGGAGGCCGAGGCCGAGGGCGAGGACAAAAGCGAAAGTGAAAGCGAAAGCGAGGCGGCGCCCGTGCCTTTTCCCGTCTACAGCAACGAGATACGGGCCATTCGCGAACAGCTTATGGGCCACGATTCCCACGAGGCGACGGGGCTTATGGACAACCCGATGCGCGACGCGCGTATGCTCGCCTACTGCACCTATCTGGACAGGACCGAGGGGCAGGAGGTGCTTCTCTACATATTCTCGCCGCTCTACCCCGTGGAATCGACCATAGAGATATTGGCTAACCAACTGCGTTACATCACGGTCATCTCCCTGATTCTGGCCTGTCTCCTGTCTTTCTACATTTCGCACATCGTCACAAAACCGCTGACGCAGATCACGAAATCAGCGGTCCGGCTCGCCGAGGGGCAGTACGGCGTCGTCTTTGAGGGCGGGCGTTATTCGGAGACCGTCAAGCTGGCCGACACGCTGAATGACACCTCGCAGGCGTTGGCGCGGACCGACAACCTGCAAAAGGACTTGCTCGCGAACGTCTCCCACGACCTGCGGACGCCGCTGACTATGGTGAAGTCCTACGCGGAGATGATCCGCGACCTCTCGGGCGACGATCCCGTGAAGCGGAATGAGCACCTCGGCGTGATTATAGACGAGGCCGACCGCCTGAGCCTGCTCGTCAGCGATCTTCTGGAGCTGTCGCAGATGCAGTCGGGCCGGCAGGCCCTGAGCTTCACGTCTTTCTCCCTGCGCGAAACGATTGAGAGCCTGCTGTCTTCCTACCGCATCTACGCGGAGCAAGACGGCTTTTCCCTGCTGTTTCACGCGGACGGCGACGGCCTCATCACGGGCGACGAGGGCAAGCTCAAGCAGGTCCTGTCCAACCTCATCACGAACGCGATCAAGTTCAGCGGCGAGGCCCGGCTCGTGGAAATCGAGCTTTCGCAGCGGGACGGCGCGGTGCGCTGCGCGGTGCGGGATCACGGCGTCGGCATACAGAAAAAGGATCTGAAGAACATCTGGCAGCGCTATTACAAGTCCGGCGGGAACTATCTGCGCGCCGCCGAGGGTACGGGGCTCGGGCTTTCGATCGTAAAGGAGATCCTCGCGCTGCACCATGCCAAGTTCGGCGTGGACAGCGAACCGGGCAAGGGCAGCAGCTTTTGGTTTGAGTTGAACGCGTAGCGCGTTCGTTTTGCCGGCCCTGTTTGGGCGATGCCCAAACGCGGGGAATGCGCCGGCGCAATGCAAGCGGAGGCATTGGTTTATGTCTAAAAAATCCGAAATCGTATTTGTGTGTCAATCCTGCGGCTTCGAGAGTCCCAAGTGGGCCGGGCAGTGCGTCTGCGGCGCGTGGAACAGCTTTGTCGAGGAACGCGTCGCGCCGCCGCAGGAGGATTCGCGCCGCCGCGCGACGACCGGCGCCGCTTTCACCCCCGGCCGCGGCGCGCCCGTAAGGTTGAACGAGGTGCTTGCGGGCGCCTGCGAGCGGCTTGATACGGGGCTTTCCGAGCTGAACCGCGTACTCGGCGGCGGCATCGTGCGGGGTTCCGCCGCGCTGATCAGCGGCGAGCCGGGCATAGGCAAATCCACGATCATCACGGAGGCCGCCGCCAACATCGCGGCGCGCTACGGTCGCGTGCTGTACGTTTCCGGCGAGGAGTCGGAGGAACAGATCAAGCTGCGCGCGGACAGGGTGTGCGGCGAGCTGCCGCAGGAGCTTTACCTGCTGTCGGAAACGAATGTCGAGCGCATCTTGGACGCCGCCGCGAAGCTCAAGCCCGTGTTCCTCATCGTGGATTCCATACAGACCCTGTACGCGGGCGCGCTCGAATCGGCGCCCGGCAGCGTGTCGCAGGTCAGGGCCTGCGCGAACGCGCTGCTGCGCTATGGGAAGGGTGAGGGCGTTCCCGTGTTCATCGTGGCGCACGTGACAAAGACCGGCGATCTCGCGGGTCCGCGCATCATCGAGCATCTTGTGGACTGCGTACTGCAGTTTGCGGGCGAGCGCGAACAGGATTTGCGCGTCC
>JAITAX010000205.1 GCA_031283865.1 Eubacteriales Family XIII. Incertae Sedis bacterium | reverse complement strand
GCCCGCCTCAGGCTTTCTTCCGTGCGCCCGTCCGCGCGCCCGTCCGTCCGCATCAGATGTTCTCAATCTGCCAGTCGATAGGCGCGACGCCGTTCGCCTCGAGGAAAGCGTTGGCCTTGCTGAAGTGCCTGCATCCGAAAAAGCCGCGATGCGCCGACAGCGGGCTGGGGTGCGGCGCTTCCAGCACCAACTGCTTCGGGTTGTCCAGCATACGCTTCTTCGCCTGCGCGGGTCGGCCCCACAGGAAATACACGACCGGTCTGTCCTGCGCGTTCACCGCTTGGATCACCGCGTCCGTAAACGCCTCCCAACCCTTGCCCTGATGCGAATTTGCTTGATGCGCCCGCACGGTGAGTACGCTGTTGAGCAGGAGTGTACCCTGATCGGCCCACTTCTTGAGATAGCCGTTGTTTGGGATGCGACAGCCCAGATCGTCGTGCAGTTCTTGATAGATGTTGACGAGGGAGGGCGGAATCTCCTTTTGGTCGGGCGGGACGGCGAAGCTCGCCCCGATTGCTTGGTTTTCGTTGTGATAGGGGTCCTGTCCTATGAGCAAAACTTTCACATTTTGCAGGGGTGTGAAGTGAAAGGCGTTGAAGATATCGTCCGCCGCAGGGTAGATGCGGCGCGTCCGATACTCCTGTATCAAAAAACGCCGCAGATCCAAATAATAGGGTTTTTGAAATTCGTCGCCGATCACGTCTAACCAGTCGTTGCTGATCTTAGGCATAGGCACCCTCCGCATTTCTCGTATTTCTGATACCAGCATACCGGAGAAATGCGGAAATGGCAAGGGGAAAACGACGGTTGTTTTAACGCTTGTTTTAACGCTGTACAGGTCGGGTTATACAGGTCATTTGAACAAAAACGCCGCGTATAAACTAATGTTTTGGATTTTGCTTTCATTGATTTTTATTGATTGATTTCAGAAATTGGAGTATAATAACAGTAAGGTGATGCGTATGAAAAACATGAAAATATATATGGACGTCTGCTCTTTGAATCGGCCCTTTGACGATCAGGAGCAAGACAGAATTTATCTTGAAACCGAAGCCATACTCGCTATTTTATCACGCTGCCGGAAAGGTGAATGGACGCTGACGACAAGCGATGCGGTAGATTATGAACTCTCACGGCTTACGAATATTGCGAAGCTCGAAAAAATCAGAAGCCTTTGTCTGACCGCAAACGAAAAAATTATTTCCACGGAAGAAACGAAAACGCTGGCGAGAAAGTATCAAGCGCAGGGCGTAAAACTGATGGACAGTTATCACTTGGCTCTTTGTGAAACGCATGGCCGTGACGCGCTGCTCACAACGGACGATGGATTCATCCGCGCCGCCGCGAAAACAGAGCTTCACACAAGAGTAATCAATCCTGTACTATGGCTCATGGAGGTGACGAAAAATGAACGGTAACGTAGCAATAGATTATCGCAATCCAAACGCAATCCGCAAATTGGGAATAGACGCGCTGACAAAGGAACTGGGCGCTGTCGGCATGGTATATTTTATCCGGCAGTTCGATAAAGGCGAGGGTGACTATACGGCGGAGCGTGAACAGCTTCTCGCCGATGTGACGATAGAGGACATTGAGCGCCATATCGGGAAATAGCGCGTGAATTTGGTTGATTTGCCTATGGACATACGTAATATTACGTGGTACAATAAATTCAGGAGAGGGACGGATAACGGCCAAGGAACTGAAACGCAAGCTGATTGCCGCCGGTTGGGTAATCAAAGAGGGCGGCAGGCACCAAATGGCGACACATTCGGATAGGCCCGAAGCCTTGCTTATGGCCAAGGACGCGGTTGAAATGTGGCTGTGGGACGCAGAGAACAATCATGAAGCAATCCCGGTCGCAACCGATTCTTTGAATGTTGAAGCATCTGAAATTTTCACCTTAATCGCCGCCGACACGGACGAGGGGCCGCAGGCCGCCCTCAGGCGGCCTCCTCTTTCCATTTTTCGAGCATCAGCACGGTTTTGAACAGGTCCCCGTCTATCGTGATCTCGAACCGGCCGTTTTGCAGCCGCGCCAAGTCCTTGGCGATAGCGAGGCCGAGGCCGCTGCCGTCCTCCGCGCGCGATTCGTCGCCGCGCACGAAGCGCTCCGTGAGTTCCTCGGCGCTGATGTTGAGCTGCGCCTCCGACATGTTCTTGATCTCAAGCACGGTCATGCCGCCGCTTTGCGTCTGCGTTTCCGACAAATCTATATAGACGCGCGAGCCCTCGAGCGCGTATTTCTGCACATTGCCGAGCAGGTTCTCGACGATGCGCCACAGCAGCTGCCCGTCGGCGCGCACACAGTACTTCTCGTTCTCGAAACGCAGCTTGACATCGAGCCGCCGCGCCGAAAGCGCCTCGTCCATTTCCCCGAGCCCTTGTCTGATCAGCGAGAGCAGGTCGATTCGCTCCGGGTGTACGGGTATCGTGCCGCTGGAGGCCTTGGCCGCCTCGAAGAGGTCTTCCGTCAGCCGCTTTAGGCGCTGCGACTTCTGATCCAGCACCGCGAGGTAATCCGCCGCCGAGGGATTGTCAAGGCCCTCCCGCTTCAAAAGGTCCACGTATGTGATGATTGAGGTCAGCGGCGTTTTCAGGTCGTGGGATACGTTGGAGATCAAATCCGTTTTGAGCCGCTGATTTTTCAACTCGTTCTGTATCGCGCGGTTCGACGCCTCGGAGATTTCGTTTATGCCGCGCGCCAGCTCGTCGAACTCGCCGCGCGCGTCCGCGTCTGCGGGGATTTGCCACGACAGATTCCCGTTCTTCACCTCTTCGACGCCCCGCTTGATCGCGGCGTATTTTTTCACCCAGTGTGACCCGAACACGAGAATCAGCGCGAACACGACAGGCGCCAGAACGATGGTTGCGGACAGGGCGCAGATCGCCAAGGCGAGCAGCACGGTCTTCGTCATTGGATTTTTCCTGTCGAAAATCGCCCGCACCCGTCCGAACAGCGCTTTAAAGAAGCGGGACAGCAGGCGGCCGAGCCGGTACAGCAGCGCGTTTTTGAAGAAGCTGTGCGCTTTCAGATTTCGCGCGAGCGACAGCAGGGTCCACAAGCCGACGACCGCCAAACATGCGGAGGAACCCGACGCGAGTATCGTATCCGCAACGCTGTCCCGGCCTATCGCGAAACCGCCGATCCAATAGTACGCATACACATAGGTCAGGGAAATGAGAACTCTCGCGCCGATCAAGATCGCCGCGAGCGCGACGCCGAGCTGCAGCTCCGTGAACACGCGGTCCAAGGCGCAGAGCCTCACGCGGCCGCTTTCGTCCCTGCGACCCGTCGTCGCGAGGAGGTAGATGAACAGCGCGAGCGCGCACGCGAACCCGGCGACAAAGGTCCACAGCCACGGCAGGACGCGGTTTTGCGCGCCCTGCAGGACCAGCGACCGCTCTGCGAGGTAATTCTCGTCGAAAGAGAGATACAGCGTGATCCGCGAGGGCCCCTCGTAATACGCCGGGGCCGCTTCGATGTCCCGCCCTATGCCGGCGTAGCGTTCGGGGATCTTTGGCGAGGCGCTCAGCTCCCCGTCCTCGTACACGAGCCAGGCGGCCTCGCGCTTGAACGCGCCGGCGCCGGCCGCCGCGTTCACATCCCCGCCGGACAGCGTGCCGGTCCCGTCGCTCACATAGAAGCTGAGGCCCTCGGTTCGTTCCAGCGCCTTGCGTGCGGCTTCGCGCTGTTCTGCTTCCAGGATGCGCTGCTCCGCTTGCCGCAGGATGTCGTGCTTTTCTTCCAAGAGCCGCCGTTCTTTTTCCAAGGCGGGCCGCTGCGCTTCGGAAGCGTAGTCGTATTCCGTAGACAGGGCGCGCAGTTGATCGTTCGCGATGCTTAGGGCCTCCGTCAGGGCGCGCCGGTCCTCTTCTGTGACCGCCTCCAAAGGATTTTGCGCCGGGTCTGCGGTGAGCGAGAGCCGCGGCGCTTCGGAAGCGGAGGCTGTTCCCGCGTCTTTCGTCCCGGACGCGAAGATGATGGTCTCCGTGACGCTCGGGCCGCTCTCCGGCCGGAGGATCCACAGCAGGTTTTGAATGTATTCGAGCTGCTTGAGCCGAAACCCGCGGCTGTCCTCGTAGACGCTGCTGCCGAGGATCAGGTCCGAGAATACGCCGGCGGCGTCGTAGCCCGCATTTCTGTACGCGCTCCACGTGTTCATCCATGCCACTGTCATGACGGAACAGGCGATCACGCACAGCGCGGAAGCCAAGACGCGCACGATCTTCAAGTCGTTAAAGTTTTTCGATTTTGTATCCAATGCCCCACACCACTTTCAGGTATTTCGGATTCTTCGGGTCAAATTCGATCTTCTCCCGTATCCGTCTCACATGCACAGCCACCGTGTTTTCCGGGCTGTACGCCGGTTCGTTCCATACCGCTTCGTAGATCTGCTCCAAGGAGAACACCCTGCCCGCGTTTTCCGTCAGCAGGCGCAGTATGCCGTACTCCGTCGGCGTGACCGCCACGGGTTCGCCGTCCAGCGTGACGCTCTTGCTTTCGTCGTACACCGCAAGTCCGCCGCTCCTGAATACGCCCGCTTTCTTCGCGGCGGCGCCGCCCAGTTCCGTGTAGCGCCGCAGTTGGGATTTCACGCGCGCCATGAGCTCCAGCGGGTTGAAAGGCTTCGTGACGTAGTCGTCCGCGCCGGCGCCGAGCCCCACGATCTTGTCACAGTCCTCCGACTTTGCCGAGAGCATGATGATCGGGATGTTCCGTTCCTCGCGCAGCTTCAACGTGGCGCGCATACCGTCCATCCTCGGCATCATGACGTCCATGATTACGAGATGGATCTCCTCGCGCGCCACGACGTCGAGGGCTTCAATGCCGTCGAAAGCCAGAAAAATCGCGTGTCCCTCGTTTTTCAGATAGATCTCAATCGCGCCCGCGATCTCCTTGTCGTCGTCGCATACGAGTATGTTCATCTTGCTCTCCTCTCCGAATCGGTACGAATTTAAGTGTACCGGCATTTTCTTACGAAAGAGTGCATGTGTTTCTTACAAATTTCTTACAATCCGTTGAGCATTTGGGGCTGCCGGCGCGACAATCCGTGCGCCATACGAATCCGCGCCGCGCGAAAGAGAAAACGCCGGCTGCAATGCCGGCGTCTTGATCCGAATCATATCCCGCGCTTTTTGCCTTTCCGATTGCATTCGATGGTGAACAGGAGAATCGTGACCGCGAGAATGCCCGCCGTCGCCATCCTGATCTTTGTACACGTCTTCATACCGTTGCCCTCCTCATTCCGCGCGCCGCCTGTAAAAACGGGAATTTCCTTGCACTGCGCCGCAATGGGCCGCCGGCGAAAGCAAAACCCCCTGCTAAAAATATAACAAAGAGCGGCGAAAATAGCAAGCGCAAAAGAAGTTGTCGCCGCGGGAGCTTCTGCCTTTTGTCTTCTGTATTTCGCAGAAAAACAACATAAAAAAGAAAAAATGTGCTATACTGTCCTATATAAAGTTACATTGAAACGCGCCCCGGCGCCTCGATGGGGGCGCAGCCAAAACCGGACAAGTCGGAAAGGAAGTATGCGTCATGTCAAAATCGGAAACAAAAGGCACTTATTATATCACAACGCCGATTTACTATCCCAGCTCGAACCTGCACATCGGCCACACCTACTGCACGGTCATGGCCGACGCGATGGCGCGGTTCAAGCGAATGACGGGATACGACGTCATGTTCCTGACGGGGACCGACGAACACGGACAGAAGATACAGAAGATCGCCTTGGAGAACGGACTCACGCCGCAGCAGCACGTAGACGGCATCGTGGCGGGCATCAAGGAGCTGTGGAAGACGATGGAGATCTCCTACGACGACTTCATCCGCACGACGGAGGATCGCCACAAGCGCCGCGTACAGGAGATCTTTCGCAGGATCGACGCGCGGGGCGACATCTACCGCGGCGAATACGAGGGCTGGTACTGCACGCCCTGTGAGGCCTTTTGGACGGAAACGCAGCTTGCGGACGGCAACTGCCCGGACTGCGGGCGTCCCGTCGAGCTGACGCGCGAACCGGCCTATTTCTTCCGCCTGTCCAAATACGCGGACAGGCTGATCGCGCTGTTTGAGGACAATCCCGAATTTTTGCAGCCCGACGCAAGGCGGAATGAGATGCTCTCGTTCATCAGGCAGGGACTCGACGATCTCTGCATTTCGCGTTCCTCTTTCGACTGGGGCATACCCGTACCCGTCGAGGAGGGGCAGGTGATCTACGTGTGGCTCGACGCGCTGTCCAACTACATCACGGCGCTCGGCTGGCCGGAGGAACATGAGAAATACGATAAATACTGGCCGGCCGACGTCCATCTCGTGGGCAAGGAGATCG
>JAITAX010000191.1 GCA_031283865.1 Eubacteriales Family XIII. Incertae Sedis bacterium | reverse complement strand
CCCTCATGCACTTGTTCGGCTTTTCGGTAGGCCCTTTCGATCAACGCCGCGTCGATGTTCGGATTGATTTCTGAAAGCCCCGCGAGAAACCGGTCGAGATTTTCCATAAATACCTATCTTCATGCGGCTGTTACACGACGGCGCCATCCCCCGTCCTCGGTTTCTTGCGCGGCCTTGCGGCGTCCCCGGACCCGCCCTTGTATTTAGGCTTGTCGAGGGCCTTGCATATCTCGTAATAGATCGGACTGCATATGAATATCGAGGAGGCCGCACCCGCCGCAATGCCCACGATCAGCGGCATCGTGAACTGGCGGATCACTTCGCCGCCGAATATGAACAGCGGAACGATTGCCAGCACGGTTGTCAGCGCGGTCATGACGGAGCGGAAGACCGTTTGGTTGATGCTCGTGTCGATCAGCGGCTCCGTCTTGCTCTTGCGCATAACTTTCAGATTTTCCCTGATTCTGTCGAATATGACAATCGTGTCGTTGATGGAATAACCGACGACCGTCAGCACGCCCGCGATGAACGGGTTGTTGATCGGCACGTGGAACAGGCCGTAGAACGCGATCAGGATCAGCACGTCGTGAAACACGCCGATCAGCGAGGCGACGCCGAATTTCCATTCGAAGCGTATGATGATGTAGATCAGCATACCTATGCTCGCGAAGATCACGGCCCGCACGGCGTTTTGCTTCAGGAGATCGCCGATGGAGGGACCGAACTGCTCAAAGGAGAGTACGGCTGAGTCGTCGAGACCGAAAGTCGGAAGCAGTGCGTCGAGCAAGGCGGCGCGCTCCTCGTTCTCCAGCGATTCCGTGGTCCTGATGATGATCTGGCTGTTGTTCTCGCCGGCGTAGATGATCTCGGCGTTCGTGACGCCGTTCGCGCGAAGCGTTTCATCGACCGCGGCAAGATCCACCTGCTCGTTCATCTCGAGCTGCATCATCGTGCCGCCCGTAAAGTCTATGCCGAAGTTGAAGCCGCGAATCAGGCCCACGCCAAGTCCGACAACCAAGACGCTCAGGCTGACGATGTAGTAAATGCGGCGGCGCCCGATGAAAGCAAATTGCTTTTTCAGGCCGATCACGGCATCGTTGTTCTCCTTGACGCCAAAGAATTTATTCGTGCCGAGCAGCCTGTTCTCCGCAGCGATCAGCAGGTAGATCTGCGTGACCGCAGCGGCCGTGAAGATGCTCAGGATGATGCCGATAATCAGCGTCAGGGCGAAGCCGCGCACGGGACCGGTTCCGAACTGATACAGCACGATGGCGGCGATTATGGTTGTGACCTGAGAGTCTATGATGGTGCCCATGGCGCGGCGGAAACCCGCGCTCACGGCGACGCGGACGGTTTTACCCTGCTGTATTTCTTCTCGAATCCGCGCGAATATGATCACGTTCGCGTCCACGGCCATGCCGATCGAGAGAATGACGCCCGCGATGCCGGGCAGCGTCAGCACGCCGCCGAGCAGGTTCAGCACCCAGAAAGTCGCGGGTATGTAGAGCAGCAGCGCGATGTTCGCGGCAAGGCCCATGATCCTGTATATGACGAGCATCAGAATCAGGATGAGACCGACGCCTACGGCGCCGCCGATAAGGCTCATCTTCAGCGCGTCTATGCCGATGGTCGCCGACTGCACGGAGGAATTTACCTCCAAAAGCTCCACGGGCAGGGCGCCGGCGCGGATCTGCCGCGCGAGCGTGACCGCCTCATCCTCGCCGAAGCCGCCCGCACCGCCCTCTATCTGCGCGCTGCCGTTCAGGATGGGCGCGTTGACGGTGGGCGCCGAGATGATTTCGTCGTCGAGCAGAATCGCAATCGCCCGCGCGTCAACGCCCTCTATCGCGGGCGCGACCGTACCGGCAAAAGCCGTTCTCGTACCCTCCGCAAAGGCTTCGGCGCCGGCGGCGTCAAATTCAAGCGTAACCACATAACCGCCGTCCTGTTGGTCGATGGCCACGCCCGCGTCTTTCACCATGCTGCCGTCGAGGACAAGACTGCCGTCGGCGAGCAGAAACCTAAGCTGCGCCGTCTTCCCGATTTCCCGTATGGCCTCCTCCGGGTCCTCCGCGCCGGGCAGTTCCACGCGGATGCGGTTCTCCCCCTCTATCGTGACGATGGGTTCCGACAGCCCCATCTCGTTTACGCGTTTTTCTATGACTATTTGCGTCTGCTTCATCAAATCCGAAAGCTCTTGTCCCTCGGCTTCGGTCTGCGCCTCCATCACGACGTATACGCCGCCCGACAGGTCGAGGCCGAGCTTCGTTCTGTCCGCAATCGGCCCTATGCCGCCGACGCCCGTCAGCGTAATGACCCACAGCAATATTATAAAGATCGTAACCAAGAATGCCAAAAACTTTTTCATAATGCGGTTCCCCTTACCAATTCCATAAAAAATAAAAGCACCCTCAATATTTTACTACCTTTTGCGCCGCTGTTCAAGCAAAACTCGCAAATGATGGTTTTTAGAGGTTCCCCCTTACAAAAAGCAAACCCCCGCATTGCGCCGGGGGAAAAAGCATAAAATCAAAACCGCTCAAACGACAAGCGGGGCCGCAGCAACCGAAAACGATTGCCGCGAAGCGCGGGTCCCGGACCCTCTATTCCTCGATGCCCGCTTCTTCCTCCGCGGTCTTCTTCTTCAGCCGCTTCGGAAGCGTCGGTTTCGGTTCCTCGACGGCAGCCTCGGCAACCGCCGCCGCGCTCCGGGTCTCCTCCTCCTTTGCATCGCTCGATTCCTCGGCCTTTGCCGCTTTCACGGGCTTCGGCGCCGGGGCATCGCCAACGACTTTCGAAATCGCCCAGCACATGACCTCGAACTTGGTCCTGTCCGCGCCGACCTGTATGGTCAATACCTCATCCTTGGCCTTGACGATCTTGCCGCAGATCCCGCCGATCGTGATGACCTCTTCGCCGCCCTTGATGGCATTGCGCATGTTCGTGACTTCACGTTCGCGTTTCTTCTGCGGCCTGATCAGCATGAAATACATAATTACGATCAGCAGCACCAGTGGGAGAAGCGTTGTTAAGTTGCTCATGATTTTCCTCCGGATTCAGTGTCAATACCAACAGCATTTATTGTTCTCACATAATTATATCGAAATTCCGTCAAATTGCAATGCTTATTTTCCGCGGACGTTTATTTTCCGCTTACGGCGCCGTCCGTCCGAGTTGTTTTGCGGGATCTCCGCCTCTCGCCGAGCGGCATCCGGGCGCGTTCGCCGGCGCCGGTCCTCCGCGCGGAAGCAAAAAAGATCAATGCCATGCGCATCACGCCACATGGCATCCGCCTGCGCCCAAAAGGTGGTGCGGTTGAAGGGACTTGAACCCTTACTCTTTCGAACACGGCCCTCAACCGTGCGCGTCTGCCTATTCCGCCACAACCGCATGAAGCAAGCGCATTCCTATTTTATCTAAAGCTCAAAGTGATCGTCCAAGCGCAGGTTTTCGTTTTGGACGAGACCGAAAATTCGGATGGTGCCGGCGATCGGGGTCGAACCGAT
>JAITAX010000097.1 GCA_031283865.1 Eubacteriales Family XIII. Incertae Sedis bacterium | reverse complement strand
GGCCTATATGCAGTACATCATGCTGATCCTCATGTCCTTCCTCATGATGTCTATGATGTTCGAGCTGATCCCGCGCGCATCCGTCTCGGCCGGCCGCATCGCCGAGGTGCTGCGAACGGACGCCTCGATCGCGGACGATCCCGCCGCCGCGTCCGCCTCTTCGTCGCGGGCGGAAGCCGCGCCGGGGGCCGGCCTCGAATTTCGCAATGTGAGCTTCACCTATCCCGGCGCCAAGGACGAGGCCCTGCACGATGTGAGTTTCGCGGCGAGGCCGGGGGAAACCACCGCCGTCATCGGTTCGACGGGCAGCGGCAAGTCGACGCTGGCAAGCCTGATCCCGCGCTTCTGCGACGCGACGGAGGGCGCGATTCTGACGGACGGGATCGATATAAGGCGTCTGCCGCTCGCGGAGCTGCGGCGGCGGATCGGATACGTACCGCAAAAGAGCGTGCTGTTCTCGGGGACGATCGGCGACAACATCGCCTATTCCGATCCCGATCTGCCGGAGGATGCGCTGTGGCGCGCGGCGGAGATCGCGCAGGCCGGCGACTTCATCCGGGACAAGGAGGGCGGCATGTCCGCAGAGATCGCAGAGGACGGCGCCAACGTTTCCGGCGGGCAGCGGCAGCGCCTGTCCATCGCCCGCGCGCTCGCGCGCGACGCGGAGATATACATTTTCGACGACAGCTTTTCCGCACTGGATTTCAAGACCGACGCCGCGTTGCGCACCGCCCTGAAAAAGGAGCTGGGCCGCAGCGTCGTGCTCATCGTCACGCAGCGGGTGAGCGCCGCGATGCAGGCGGACCGGATCCTCGTACTCGACCGCGGCCGCGTCGTGGGCGCGGGGCGGCACACGGATTTGATGGAAGGCTGCGCGGTCTATCGCGAGATCGCGCTGTCGCAGCTCGATAAGGAGGATTTGGCATGAGCGCGGGACGGGATAAGCAGAGAAACGCCTCCCCGGGCGGCGGCGCGCGGCGCAGAGGCCCCATGGGCGGGGGCGGCGGGCCTGCGGGCGGGATTGCCGCAGGCGGTGAGAAGTCCAAGAATTTTAAGGGTTCGATGCGATCCTTGCTGCGGTATTTGGCGGCCTCGCGCCTGCAGATCGCCGCAGCCGTCGCGCTTGCGATCTTCTCGACGGTGTTCGTCATCATCGGCCCGAAGCTGCTCGGCGCGATTACGACGGAGCTTTTCGACGGCGTGGCCGCGCATTTCGCGGGGCGGGGCCTGTCGATCGATTTTCGCTATATCGCGCGTTGCAGCCTGATCCTCGCGGCGCTGTACGCGGCTTCCGCAATCTTCTCCTGCGCGCAGGGCTACATCATGACGGGCGTCGCGATGCGGGTCACCTACCGTTTTCGCAAGGACATCTCCGAGAAGATCAACAGATTGCCGCTGCGCTACTTCGACGGGCAGACCCACGGCGAGGTGCTGTCGCGCATCACGAACGACGTCGATACCCTCAACCAGACGCTGAATCAATCGCTGGCGCAGATCATCAGCTCGCTCACGATGATCGCGGGCATACTCGCGATGATGCTCAGCATCAGCCTGCTGATGACAGCCGCGACGCTCGTCATCCTGCCGATTTCACTGGTGCTCGCCATGTTTGTCATAAAACACTCGCAGAAGCATTTCCGGAAGCAGCAGGAATATCTCGGACACCTCAACGGTCACGTGGAGGAAAATTACAAAGGCCATGTCGTCGTACAGGCTTTCAACCGTGAGGAAGAGGTCGAAAAGACCTTTGACACGCTCAACGAGGAACTCTACAAGGCAGCGTGGAAGTCGCAGTTTCTCTCCGGGATGATGATGCCCATCATGGGCGTCGTCGGCAATCTGGGCTATGTAGTCATCTGCATCCTCGGCGGTTGGCTCGCCGTCAGGGGTATGCTGAAAGTGGGGGACATCCAAGCTTTCATCCAGTATTCGCGCAACTTCATGCAGCCCATCAACCAGCTTGCGAACATCTCAAACATTCTGCAGTCGACGGCTGCGGCGGCGGAACGCGTCTTTGAATTTCTCGGTGAAGCGGAGGAAAGCCCCGAGAACGCGGCGCCCGCAGACAGGGACGCGGTGAAAGGCCATGTGCGCTTTGAACACGTGCGCTTCGGATACAGCGCGGACAAGATCATCATTCGAGATTTTTCATGCGAGGCCGCGCCGGGGCGGCGCATCGCCATCGTGGGACCCACGGGCGCGGGAAAGACCACGATTGTCAAGCTGCTGCTGCGCTTCTACGAGCTTAACAGCGGCCTCATAAGCATAGACGGGCGCGACGCGGCGACGTTTTCACGCGCGGATCTGCGCGGACTCTTCGGCATGGTATTGCAGGACGCATGGCTGTACAACGCCACGATTCTGGAGAACATTCGCTACGGCAATTTCGACAAGAGCGACGAGGAGGTCATGGCCGCCGCAAAGGCCGCGCGCTGCGACGAATTTATTGACCGCCTCCCCGGCGGCTGCGACATGATGATCAACGAGGACGCGGACAACATCTCGCAGGGGCAAAAACAACTCCTGACAATCGCGCGCGCCTTTCTCGCGGACCCGCCGATCCTCATACTGGACGAGGCGACGAGTTCGGTGGACACGCGTACCGAGGTCCTCGTGCAGCAGGCCATGGAACGGCTGTTGCACGGCCGCACGAGCTTCGTAATCGCCCATCGCCTGTCGACCATAAAGGACGCGGACCTGATCCTCGTCATGCGGGACGGCGACATCGCGGAGCAGGGGACGCATGAGGCCCTGCTCGCGCGCGGCGGGTTTTACGCCGAACTCTATCGCAGCCGGTTCTCGGAGGATTAGCGCACAAGAGGGGGCGGTTCTTTTGTGCCGCTTTCCCTTGCGTCACGCGCGCATCGCTTATGTGCGGTAGCGCGCGTTGGTCCGCACATAGTCGGGCGTCATATCGCAGCCGTAGGCGATTGCGCGCTCGTTCCCCTGGTTCAAATCGATCAGTATATGGACTTCTTCCTGCGAAAGGATATCTTTTGCCAAGCCCTCGTCGAAGACGCAGGCGACCGAATGCTCGCAGACGGGCACGCTCTTCTTGCCGGCGGCGAGCGCTATGTCGATGTTGTCCACCTTGAAGTCTTGCTCGGAATAGCCGACCGCGACGAGTATGCGGCCCCAGTTCGCGTCCTCGCCGAACACGGAGGTCTTCACGAGATCCGACTGTATGACGGTCAGGGAAACGCCGCGCGCGACCTCCCTGCTCGGCGCGCCCGTCGTCAGGCATTTCAAGACTTTCGAGGCGCCCTCCCCGTCCTTGACGATGTGGTGACAGAGGTAGGCGGTGACGCTGCGCAGCGCCGCGCAAAACGCATCGTAATCCTCGCCGGGTCCCGTGACGGGCTTGTTTTTAGCCAAGCCGTTGGCGAGGATCGCGACCGTGTCATTCGTAGAGGTGTCGCCGTCTATGCTGATCTGATTGAAGCTGTCCTTTATGTCCGCGCTGAGCGCCGCCTGCAGGACCGCCGAGTCGATGGCGGCGTCGGTCGTGATAAAGCACAGCATCGTAGCCATGTTCGGGTTGATCATGCCGCTGCCTTTTGCGATTGCGCCCATGCGGCAGGTCTTGCCGCCGAGCGTGAACGAAACGGCGACCTCCTTGATCGACTTGTCCGTCGTCATGATGCCGTGCGCGGCGGCCTCCGAGCCTTTGTACGACAGCCTTTTAACGACCTTGGGGATGCCTTTTTCAAAGGTTTCGAGGTATATGGGCGAGCCGATGACACCCGTCGAGCAGACGATCACGTCATTTTCGTCTATGCCGAGCGCTTTCGCCGCCAAGCGGCAGGTTCCGTGCGCGATCTCAAGGCCCCCGGGCGCGCAGGTGTTGGCGTTTCCGCTGTTGCAGATGACGGCGCGCGCGCGGCCGTCCTTGAGGTGTTCGCGGTTGACGAGGACGGGCGCGCCTTTCAGCTTGTTCTGCGTGAAGACGGC
>JAITAX010000043.1 GCA_031283865.1 Eubacteriales Family XIII. Incertae Sedis bacterium | reverse complement strand
TCTACGGGAAGAAGGCGGCACTGGACGCGGCGAAGCCCTATCAGGGCGGCGGCAACATGATCGCGGACGTGCGCTTCGAGCGGACGCTCTATCACGAGGCCCCGCAGAAATTCGAGGCGGGCACGGGCAGCATCGCGGACGCCGTCGGACTCGGCGCGGCCATCGATTATGTGAGCGCGATCGGCATGGAAGCGATCGCCGCGTATGAACAGGCCCTGCTGCGCTACGCGACGGAGGCCCTGTCGCGCGTACCGGGACTGCGCTTCATCGGTACGGCGGCGCGGAAGGCGAGCGTGCTCTCCTTCGTACTCGAGGGCCATGCGATCGAGCAGGTGGGCAAATACCTGAGCGACAGGGGCATAGCGGTGCGCGCGGGACACCATTGCGCGCAGCCCATACTGCGGCATTTCGGCTTGGAGGGGACCGTGCGTCCCTCCCTTGCGTTTTACAATACGGCGCGGGAAATCGATATCTTGGCGCAAGCCCTGCACGAATTGACGCGCTGAACAAACCGTCCTTGCCGCTTCCGCGCGCCGCCGGCCGCACGGGGGCGGGCAAGGCGTTCGCAGTCCGAAAGGAGGAAGCATCATGGCAAGGCCGCCCGAGGAAAATATTCACAGTCTTGTGTCGCTGATGGTGGAGAGCTATCGCGAGGAACCGGACATCATCAAGATCGAAACGAACAAGCAGATCAACAAGGCCATCGTCGTCGACATCATAGAGGATCTGCGCTGCCTCATCTTTGCGGGCTTCTTCGGAGGGAAGCGCCTGCGGGAGGACGGCGTCGAATATTTTGTGGGCGAGCTTCTGGAAAACCTGATCTACAATATCGAGCGGCAGATAAGACGCGCGCTGCGCACGCGGATCCACGACGAGCAAAAGGTGGCCGCGGACGCCAAGCACGCGACGCGCGCCTTTCTCGAAACCCTGCCCGAGATCAGGCGTTTGCTGGCTATGGACGTGGACGCCTCCTTTGACGGCGACCCCGCCGCCTCCGGCAAGGACGAGATCATCCTCTCCTATCCCGGCATCTACGCAATCATGGTCAGCCGGCTCGCGCACGAGCTGTACCTGCTCGACGTGCCGCTGATCCCGCGCATGATGACGGAACACGCGCACGGTCTGACGGGCATAGACATCCACCCGGGCGCCGCGATCGGGCATCACTTCTTCCTCGATCACGGCACGGGCATCGTCGTCGGAGAAACAACCGTTATAGGAAATTATGTGAAGATATACCAAGGCGTCACGCTCGGCGCGCATTCCACGCGCGGCGGCCGGCAGCTCAACGGCGTCAAGCGTCACCCGACGATTGAAGACCACGTGACGATCTACTCCGGCGCCTCGATATTCGGCGGGGACACGGTCATAGGCGAGGGGGTTGTCATCGGGTCCAATGCCTTTATCACGAAGAGCGTTCCCGAGAAGACGCGCGTCAGCGTCAAGGACCCGGAACTGCAGTTCAAGGCGGACGAAAGCCGGGACGACAAGGGGCAGAGCGTGGAGTTCAAGCAGGACGAATTCTGGTACTATGTGATCTAGGCGGCGGCGCAAACAGCCGGATATTCCGCCCGTTTGCGTTGCCGAAAGGATTTCAGCGCAGCTCGATGTCCGTGGCCTTTTCGATGTCCTCGGCGCTCAGGCCGTTTTGGTAGCAGAGTTCCAGCAGCTTGTCGCCGAGCGCCTTGGGATAGGTTTTCACGGCGGCCTTGCCCGCAGCAGCCTCGGCCCGGGCGCGGTGCCGCAGGATGAACGCGGCCGGCTCGAACAGCGCCGTCAGAACGGCGACGCCGACGAGCGGCGCGACGAGAGCGGCGGCGAGGGCGTGGCCGAAGGCTTCCGCATCTTCCATGTGGCCCAGCATGGCGATCAGGCCCGTAAAGAACGTGAACAGGGCCGCAGCAATCGAAACCTTTGACAGCAGGCGGAACAGATCCGCCGCTTTTTCGCACTCCTCCTCGGGCAGATAGTATTTGCGGGATATTGCGGCGTTGAGTCCGCGCGTGAAGAGCCTGAAATTCGAGGTCGCGAGCAGGGCCGAAACCACCGCGAACAGCACGGTGAGTATGGCGGACGGATTTGCAAAAGTATTGGGAGCCACCCCCTTTAAAGTAAGACACAGGGCAAAGCTGACTACGAACGCGGCGATACCGATCAGATACATAAAGACACCTCCTTTTTGATTCCTTTGCGGCTTTAAAATTCAAAAGTATCTTAACACGGCGTTTATGAATAAGTAAGAGGCGGTGCATGAAGCTTTGATGAAGATTTCCGCCCTCCGCGCGCCGCCCGTGCCCTTATTTCCTTGCCGAGACGAAAAACTTATGATAAAATAAGATGAAGTTTATTTTATCGTCACTAAGGAGAGGGGCTGCATGATGGAATACATTCACCGCAGTTTGGAGCGCAAATTTATGCGCATGAGCGGTTTTTTCAAGGCCGTGCTCGTCACGGGAGCGAGGCAGGTGGGCAAGACCACGATGCTCCGCCGCTTGGCTGCGGGCGAAAACAGGACCTATGTCACCTTGGATGATCTGCCGGTCCGCAACTTGGCGAAGTCGGACCCGGCGCTGTTCTTTCAGACCTATAAGCCGCCTGTTATGATCGATGAAGTGCAGTATGCGCCGGAGTTGTTCGGCCGGATTAAGATTATGTGCGACGAGAGCGAGGAAACAGGTTTGTTTTGGCTGACCGGTTCGCAGCAATTTGACATGATGAAGAACGTCCGAGAGGCCTTGGCGGGCAGAATCGGCATACTGGAGCTTTACAGCCTGACGAAAAACGAGAAAGACGGGCTTGCATTGGACGGCGAGTTGGATTTTTCATTGCCCGCACTGCAGGCGCGCCGGGCAAAGGTAAAAAAAAATGACATTGTCGATGTGTTTGAACATATCTGGCGCGGCGGCATGCCACAGGCGTTCCGCGCCGATGCGGAACAGCGCCGGGAGTATTATCACGCCTATGTCAGCACCTATCTCATGCGCGATGTCGCGGAGCTGGGCGGCATCACCGACGCGCTGCGTTTCTCCAAATTTCTGAGCGTTTGCGCGGCGCTGTTGTCGGAGCAGGTCAACTTCAGGACGCTTGCGGAGGCGGCGGAGATTGCGGCGCCGACGGCGAAAGAGTGGCTTTGGCTGTCAGAGGGTATGGGGATCGTCCGGCTGCTGCGCCCATACGCGAACAACGCGCTGAAACGGTTGACAAAAACGCCGAAATTGTACTTCTGCGATACGGGGCTTGCGGCGCACCTCTCCGGGTGGCTGACGCGGGAAACGCTGATGAACGGGGCCGCCGCAGGACATTATTTCGAGAATTTCGCAGTTATGGAGTTGCTGAAAAACTATGCGTATTCGCAGTCGAAAGCAAACCTGTCGTACTATCGGGATTCCAACGCGAAAGAGGTCGATATCTTCATCGAGCGGGACGGGCGCGTTCACCCCTTGGAGATCAAGAAATCCGCGAATCCGGACAGCCGCGCGGTGAAGAAATTCTCGGTTTTGGACAAGGCGGCCGTCGAACGCGGCGACGGCGGCATTGTCTGCATGTGCGAGGAAGTCATACCGATTGACGCGAAAAACTGCTTTATCCCGTGCAATTTGATATGACCGGACGCTGCGGTCCGCTGTCGGTCGCTACCGCAGATAGGCCCGCAGGCGGATCGTGACGGTCGTGCCCGCGCCGGGCGCGCTGTCGGCTTCGATCTCCCCGCCGTGCGCGCCGACGATCTCCTTGGCGATTGCGAGTCCGAGACCGCTGCCGCCGCTCTCCCGCGTGCGGGAGTCGTCCGCGCGATAGAAGCGGTCGAATATCTTTTCGAGGTGCCTGCGCTCCATGCCGACGCCGCTGTCCGATACGCGAATGCGCGCCGTCCCCTCGTCCGCGTCGAGCGAAACGCGAATTGCTTTCGTTTCCTCGCTGTATTTTACCGCGTTGTCGAGCAGGATGCGAAAGACGCGCCGCAGCGCGTCGGCGTCGGCCCGCAGCGCGATGCGCGCGCCTTTGTCCGCGTCGAGTTCGATGCGAAAGTCGGGATGCAGCAGGCGCTGTTCGGACAGGCATTCCTCCGCGAACGCCGCCGCGTCGATGCGCCGCATACGGTACTGCTGTCTGCCGCTGTCCGACCGCGCGAAGAAGAGCAGGTTTTCAATCAGTTCGTTCATGGCAAAGGCTTCGCGCCGCACCGTCGCGAGACTGTCCGCGAGCAGGGCCGCCTCATCCTTGCCCCAGCGCAGCAGCATGTCCGAATGCCCCGCGATCACGGCCACGGGCGTCGTGAGTTCGTGGGAGGCGTCCGAGATGAAGCGCTTCTGCCGCTCTATGTGGTCGTTGACCTTGGCCGTCATGTCGTTGAACGCGATTGCGTATTCGCGCAGCTCTTCCTCCGAGGAATCGATGAAGATCTTCGTCTTGTAGTTGCGGCCGGCTATGGAATGCAGCTTTTCCGTCATTTCGCGCAGGGGATTCAGCACCCTGTCTATGATGAGGGAGCTGAGCAGAAAGGAACCGAGGATTACGGCGATCAGCACGGGGATCAGCACGCGCACGGACGACGCGGCGACCTCCCACGTGCGAAGACCGGCGCTCTCGTAAACGCCTACGACGGCGATTTCCCAATTCAGAAGCTCTATCGTGAAAAAATTAACAAACAGGAGATATATGGCGACCGCGGCGCCGGACATGATCGCCGTAAAGACGAGTGCCAGTCTCGTCGCGGTCCTGAGTTTGGGCGCTTTCATCGCGCGACGTAGCCCTTTCCGCGCACGGTTTCGATGTAGGCGTCGGACGTGAGCGCGGCAAGCTTCCTGCGGATGTTCTTCACATTGACGTCCACGACGTTGGAATTGCCGATAAAATCTCCGTAGATGCGCCCCAATATCTGTTCCCTGCTCAGCACCTTGCGCATGTTTTTCACCAAGCAGAACAGTATTTCAAATTCGGTTTTCGTAAGCGGCAGGGGTTTTTCGCCGATCAGGGCGGTGAAGCCCGCGTAATCGACGCGCAGTTCGCGCAGCGTGTACGCCTCTCCGTCTTTCGCGCCGCGCCCGCGCTCGATGTTGCGCTCGATGCGCGCCAAGAGTTCCAAGGTGTCGAAAGGCTTCGTCACGTAGTCGTCGGCGCCGCTCTTCAGCAGAAGCACCTTGTCGAAGCTGTCCTTGCGCGCCG
>JAITAX010000268.1 GCA_031283865.1 Eubacteriales Family XIII. Incertae Sedis bacterium | reverse complement strand
TGGGCATCGCGCAGGGCGCCTATGAGCAAGCGCTGAAATACGCGAAGGAGAGGGAGCAGTTCGGCAAGCCCCTCGCGGCCTTGCAGGCGATACAGTTCAAGCTGGCGGACATGGCGACGTCGATAGAGGCCGCGCGTCTGCTCGTCTATCAGGCTGCTTTCATCGCGAGCGAACACAAGATCCCCGTATCGAAATACGCGGCGATGGCAAAGGTCTTTGCCGCCGAAACGGCGAACAAAGTGGCTACGCAGGCGGTGCAGATACTGGGCGGATACGGCTACACGCGCGATTATCCCGTGGAACGCATGATGCGCGACGCGAAGATCACGGAGATCTACGAGGGTACGAGCGAGATACAGCGCGTCGTCATCGCCGCGAGTATACTCAAAGATTAGCAAAGAGGAGGGATAGCAAATGAACATTGTCGTCAGCATCAAACAAACATTCGACACGGAAGCCAAGATCGCATTGGACGGCAAGGGCAATATCGACGGAACCGGCGTGAATCTGGTTATCAATCCCTATGACGAATTTGCCATTGAGGAAGCGCTGAAGCTCAAGGAGAAATTCGGGGGAGAAGTGACGGTCGTCAGCGTCGGGGGCGAGAAAGCGGAGACCTCCGTTCGCACAGCGCTCGCGATGGGCTGTGACAAGGCCGTGCGGATAGACGATCCCGCACTTTCCGAGGCGGACGAGTGGGCCATCGCCGAGGTGCTTGCAAAAGCCATCTCGGCGCTCGAATACGACATCGTTCTCGCGGGGCGCATCGCCGTGGACGACGGGTCGGGACAGGTGGCCGTCCGCACGGCGGACGCGCTCGGGATTCCGTCCGTCAGCAGTATACTCAAGCTGGAGATCGAAAGCGATACGGCGACCGTCACGCGCGAAATCGACGGCGGAACGGAAACCCTCGAGTTGAAACTCCCCGTGCTTTTGACGGCGCAGAAAGGTCTGAACGAGCCGCGCCTGCCCAGCATGAAAGGCATCATGGGCGCGAAGCGGAAAGAGATTGCCGCGAAGAGCCTTGCGGATCTCGGACTTTCCGCCGCGGACGCGGCACCCAAAATGCGCGCGCCGAAATACAGCCTGCCGAGCCCGCGCAAGGGCGGCAAGGTGATCCCCGGCGAGGCGCCCGAGGCGGCGCACGAATTGGCGCGGTTGCTGCGCGAAGAAGCGAAAGTCATATAGCGGAAAGGAGATAATCGCTATGGCAAAGGGCATTTGGATTATTGTCGAGCAAAACAAATCGGAGATACGCAAGGTCTCCTTGGAGCTTTTGAGCAAGGCGCGGAGCATCGCGGACGCGGCCGGCGAACCCCTCGTCGCGGTGATTGCGGGCAGCGGCATCGCGGACTTGGCCGCGAAAGTCACACCCTACGGCGCGGACAAGGTGATCCTCATCGATGATGAGAAGCTCAAGGACTACACGACGGGCGCCTACACCTCGGCGCTGAACAAACTGATTCGAAAAGAAGAGCCGCAGGCTGTGTTGCTCGGCAACACGGCTGTCGGCAAGGACCTCGCGCCGCGCCTCGCGCAGCGCCTTGGGGTGGGCATGGCGTCCGACTGTACGGGTATGGAAGCGGACGACGCGGCTTTCCTCAGCTTCAAACGTCCCATCTACGGCGGAAAAGCTTTCGCGGAGGTCGCGGCGAACGCGCGGCCTGTGCTGGCGACGATCCGCCCGAATACTTTCGCGCTCGCGGCGCCGGATGCGGCGCGGCAGGCGGAGATCGTGAACGAGACGGCTGACATCGACGCAGCCGATCTCAAAGCGATTGTGAAAGAAGTGGCGCTTGCGGTTTCGGCACGGCCGGAGCTGATCGAGGCCGACATCATCATCTCGGGGGGACGCGGCATGAAAGGCCCCGAGAATTACACGATTCTGGAAGCCTGCGCGGACGTGATCGGCGCGGCTGTGGGCGCGTCGCGCGCGGCTGTGGACGCGGGCTGGATCGATCAGAAATTCCAGGTGGGGCAGACGGGCAAGACGGTATCGCCGACGCTCTACATCGCCTGCGGCATCTCGGGCGCGATTCAGCACCTCGCGGGCATGGGTTCCTCAAAGGTCATCGTGGCGATCAACAAGGATCCGGAGGCGAACATCTTCACGCTGGCGGACTACGGCATCGTCGGCGACCTCTTTGAGATCGTGCCGCTGCTCACGGAGGAATTTAAGAAGCTCGCATCTTAGTGCGGCTGTGTATGCGCGCGGCGCGGATTCGGGCGGTCTTGGGTTTGCGGCCTTGCGCCTGCGGCCTTTCGGGTCGCGGGTCCGCCCCGAAAAACCGCGCCGCGTGCGGTTTCGGCCTTGATTTCGACCGTCGCCGGGGGAGTGACGGCGTCATTCAAAATTGGTTGTGTCCGAGATCGAAGCGCCGGAAAGCGCTTCAAAAGGGGGAGTGAAATATGGGACAGCAAGAGCTTGCGCAATTGAGCAAAGAGGAGCTTGCAGGCTTAGCCATCGACCTGCTGCACAGGACGATGGTGCACCACGTGTTTTGGTTCAAGGAAGTCGAACACCAGATGGGTTTCGAGAACGCGCTGGAAATCATGGATGCGGCCTATGAGAA
>JAITAX010000059.1 GCA_031283865.1 Eubacteriales Family XIII. Incertae Sedis bacterium | reverse complement strand
CGCACACCGTCAGCGCGGTCTTTCAATCCGAAACCATTGAAATCGCTTTTGAACTCAAAAAGAGCGTCCCGCAGCGGGAGGCGGCGCGACCGGAACCGGCGCCGGCTCTGTCTCCCGTCCAAGGAGAAGACGGGGGATTCCCGATGCCCATAGCGATGGCCGTTATTGTTTTGATTTTGGCTTTCGGCGCGGCGACAGCGGTCATCAAGACGCGCAGAGGCAAGGTGGTGAAGTAAATGCGCTACGACGCCTTTATCAGCTACCGCCACGGGGAACTGGACGGTCTCGTGGCGGAGCGGCTCCACAGAATGCTGGAGACCTACCGCATCCCGCGCGCCATAGCCAAACGAATCGGCAAAAAGAAGCTGACGCGCGTGTTCCGCGACCGCGAGGAACTGCCCACCTCGTCCAACCTCTCGGACAGCATCAATGACGCGCTGGAAAATTCGAATTTCCTGCTCCTCATCTGTTCGCGGCGCACCTGCGAATCCCAATGGGTCATGCGCGAGGTGGAACGCTTCGGCGAGCTGCGCGGCAAGGACAGCATCATCACCCTGCTGATCGACGGCGAGCCGGATGAATCCTTTCCGCCCGGCCTCCGGGAGCGTGAAGTGGGCGGGGAAAAGATCTTTGTGGAACCGCTGGCCGCCGACATCCGCGCGGACACGCGGGCGGGCAGTCTCAAACTTCTGAAAGAAGAAAAACTGCGTCTCCTGGCGCCCGTTTTGGGCTGCGCTTTCGACGATTTGCGGCGGAGGCACAGGCGCAGGAAACTCCGGCAAACGGCGGCTGTTGTGAGCGCCGCTTTCGCGTTCACGCTTTCTTTCGGCTCCTTTTCCACGTACCAGTACATAAGGATAGACCGCGAAATGCAGTTGAAGCTGCAAAACCAATCCTACGCGCTGGCGGAGTATTCCGAACGGGAGCTGAATGACGGAAATCCCGAAACGGCGGCGCTGCTGGCGCTGGAGGCTTTGCCTAAGAACATCGACGATCCGGAACGCCCGCTTGTCACGGCGGCGGAAAGGGCGCTTTCGGACGCGCTCGGGGTCTATGACGCGGCGGACGGATTCAAACCCTACAAGACCGCCGAGCTGCCCGCCGCGCCGGGGAAGCTGCTCCTCTCGCCGGGGGAAAGCTACGCCGCGATTCTGTATCCGTTCACGCTGGCCGTGTATGACCCGGAGAGCGGGCAGGCGGAGCGGAAGCTGCCGGCGGTGCGTTCCGCCTTGAGCGACGCGGCGTTTTTGTCCGATACAGTCATTGTTTTCACGGGTGAGGACGGGCTGACGGCCTATGACCTCGAAAAAGGAGCGGAACTGTGGCGGGGCCGCCCCGCGACGGAAATCGCCCTGTCCGGGGACAAATCCGTGACGGCGGCTGTTTATAAGGCCGAAAGCAAGGCGGTTCTGTATTCGCCCGAGGGCCGGGAACTCGGCGAAATCGATTTTGGCGGGCGCGCGATGCGCGTTCCCGCGGACGACAGCTTTCTGAACCCGCGCGACACGCTGTTTGAGCTGGACGAGGACGGCGGCAGGCTGGCCGTCAGCTTCGCGGACGGTTCTCTGTCGGTGTTCGACACCGGGACAAACGCGGAAACGCCGCTTTACCCCTCTTCCGAGGCCGTCCATTTCAGCGGCGGCTTTTAGCGGAACCTTTTGGCTTTCGCGGTGGTGGAAAGAGAGCCGTACTATTCCGGCTTCATTCTCTGCGACACGGAGAGCGGCGAGACGATCACGCGCTACGAATCCGATGTGTCCCGGTTTGTTCCCTTGATTGCGGCGGACGGGCTGTACGTCGCCTTTGAGGACCAAATCATGGCCGTAGACGCCGAAACGGGCGCGGTTTCTTACGCGGCGTCCGCCGGCGGGCGCGTTGAGACATTCGGAAAAAACGAAGATACTTTCATCCTCTGCGAAAGCTCCGGGCCCTACAGATTCGCCGGCGCGAACATGCGGGCCTATCAATCCGGCTACGCCTGCCACTTCGCGGACATAAGCGAGAACTACGCCTTGACGGGCAGCTATGACGCCAAAACCGTGCGGATTTTGAAACGCATGGACCATTCCGAGGAAACGCTGTCGACCTATGACCCCTCTTACAGCTTTTCGGAAGCCAAAATAAACCCGGCGACGGATCGGGCGGCGTTTTACGCCTATACCGGGCTGCGCTTGTGCGATTTGCGGGGCAATATCGTGGCGGAGGTCGGTTTTCCCGACCCGTTGGCCGTCAAAGATACGCGGTATGACGAGCAGAGCGGCAATGTGGCCGTGCTGTACGAAGATCGGCTGCGGCTCTATTCCGGCCTTGACGGCGCCTTGCTTTTGGAGAAACAGGGGAAGCCGGGAGGCAAATCCGTCTTCTGCGCGCCTTTCGGCGTGAGCGTGTTGGAAGCGGACGGCGCGGTCACGCTGTATGACTTGGCGTCGGCGCGGCCCGCGGCGGAGGCTTCGGCGGATCCCGGCGCCGACTGCGCCCTGCCGCTCGGCGGAGGGCTGCTGACCGTCGAAAACGGGCGCGCGTTTTTTGACGGAAGCGAAATCGGCGCCGGAGAACTCATCGGCGCGGACAAAATCGGCGGCGACGTCTTTGCGTTCGCCGTCTCCGACGGCGCGAACGGCGCGGTGTTCACGGCGGAAAAAGGCGTTGTTGACAAGCGGTTCGACTTTGCGGTCGTCGGGCCGGCAGAGGCGTATTTTACGGACGGCCGGGTTTTCATTTCCCCGATGCACGGCGACGCGGCGGCGTACAGCTTGGACGGCGCGTTTGTCCGCGCCTTTGACGAAAACGGGTTTTTGGCGGAGACGGAGAAACTCGGCGCATACATCGCCGCCGACTACGTTTCATCGTCTTCCGAACGGTATACCTTGCTGCTGGATTCGGCAAGTTTGGAAACGGCGGCGTATCTGCCGGGATTTTTGGGGAAAACGGACGACGGGACGCCGGTGCTCGACAGCGGCGGCAGTTTGAGAGCGGTCAAGCTCCGGGACATCCGGGAACTGACGGATCTGGCAAGGGAACGGCTCGGAGACAGAATGCTGACGCCGGACGAAAAACGCAAATTTAACGCGGGGTAGAATTTAATGAAAATAAAAGAATTGGCGAAATACAGCCGTATCGCAATCCAATGCCACGACATTCCCGACGCGGACGCGATTTGCTCCGGCTTCGCGCTCCAATGCTGTTTGCGCGCGCTCGGCGCGGATGTCGCGCTGCTCTACGGCGGCGCGGCGAAAATCTCCAAGCCGAGCCTGCTCATCCTGTTAGACCGGCTGAATATTGAAATCAGCCATGCCGAAGCGCTGCCGCCGGAAACGGATTTGCTCATCACCGTGGACTGTCAGCGCGGCGCGGGAAACGTGACGAATTTTGAGATTCCGGCCGGCGCGGCCGTCGTCGTGATCGATCACCACCGCCCGGAGATACCGGAAAGCGAAAACACGATCATACGGCCCGCCTTGGCAAGCTGCGCCACGCTCGTCTGGGATCTGCTGCGCAAAGAGCAGCTCGCCATGGACGACCGCGTCCAAACCGCTCTCTATTACGGCCTGTTCACCGACACAAACGGCCTGTCCGAGCTTCGTCACCCGCTGGACCGCGACTTGGCGGACATCCCGAACGACGCCGGCTTGATTCGCAAGCTCGAAAATTCCGCGATTACGCCCGAGGAATTGGACATCATCGGCGAGGCGCTGCGCGACCGAGAATACATCGGCAATATCGGTCTGTTCCGCGCCCGGCCCTGCGACCCGAATCTGCTGGGTTTCACGAGCGACATCGCGCGGCAGGTCGTCAATATAGACTGCTGCGTGGTCTATTGTTTTCAGCGGCACGGAATCAAATTGTCCGTTCGCAGCAGCGCGCGGGAGATCATGTCCGGTGAAATCGCCGGGTTTCTCTGCCGGGACGCCGGGAGCGGAGGCGGCAACATCGAGAAAGCCGGCGGGTTTTTGAGCTTTGACGGCATCGCGAAAGTTTCCGGGGGCGCTTCGCCGGAGGAATATCTGAAGACCCGCATCCGCGCTTATCTGGACAATTACGACTTGATCTACGCCGACAACAATCACATCGACTTTGACGCAATGCCCTTGTACAAAAAACTGCCGCTGCCGGTCGGGTACGCCAAGAGCGCGGATATTTTTCCCGCGGGAACGAAGATCACCGTCCGCACCTTGGAGGGCGATATAGACACCCTTACGGGTGAGACCGTATACCTGATGATAGGCATGATGGGGGAAGTCTACCCTATTCTGCGGGACAAATTCGAAAGCAGCTACATCGCCCGGGACGAAGCCTACCGCCGGGAAACGGAATACGCGCCCGCACTGTTAAATCGCGTGACGGGCGAGCGGAAGACGATTTCGTCCGCCGCGAAGCTCTGTGAGCCGAAAGACACGAAGCTTGTGCGCGCGGCGGCGCTGACAAAGGACACGCAAGTTTTCAGCTATTGGGACACGGAAAAATATTTTTACGGCGGCAAGGGCGATTACCTTGTCGCGAACGAGGGCGATTACAAGGATTGTTATATTGTGAGACAGGATATATTTGCGAAGAGCTATGAATTGTTAGATTGATTCGAAGCTTGTCATTTCCGCATCCTGCGCTTCGGCAATCCGCGCTTCCGTCAAGGGGAGCGCGAACCGGATCGCGTGCGGCACGAGCTTGAAAGAGGCGCTTCTCGTGAGGAAAACCTCCCCGTCCACGGCAATGTGCATCTGTTCGCGCGACGAAACGCGCAGCCCTTTGCAACGCTTGCAGAGCAGTATGTCCTTTGCGCGCGGCTCCGTGAAATGCTTCCCCGCGTGGTACTGCGGCAGGAGGGACAGAAAGGTGCGGCGCGTCACGTCCTTTGCAATGAACACGTCCAGCACGCCGTCCCTCGGGTCGGCATCGGGCGCGCCCTTGAAGCCGCCCCCGCAATAGGCGCCGTTCGCGACCGCGGTCAGCAGGATTTTCTCCTGCAACACCTCCCCGTCATCGAAGCTGAGCTGCAGATCCAAGGCCCTCTTGCGCAGGAGCGCGACGCCCACGCCGCCGATATAGGCCGCCGCGCCGCTGATGAGCGGGTAGGCTTTCAAGCGTTCCGCCCATGCCGCCGCCTCCGAATCGAAGCCGAGGTTGCACATGTTTGCGGCGAGCTTGCACCGGTCCGCGCCCGCGACTTCATCATAGAACGTATAGGCAATCGCGTCCATGGGCACCGCCGCGCCGGAGACGAGCCGCCTGACATCGCGGAAATCGCGCAGGGGCGCGAAGCTGCGCACGAGGTCGTTGCCGGTTCCGGCCGGCAAAACGCTCATCTCCGCGTTCGGAAAGCCGTAGATGCCGTTCATCACCTCGTTCGCGGTGCCGTCGCCGCCGCAGGCGTAAAAGCGCAGCTGCGCGGACGGCAGTTCGGCGCATTTCTCACGAACGTAAAATTCCGCCTCCTGCGGACCCGTGGTACGGTGCAGCACATAATCGAGTTCCTCGAATTTTACGGCTTCCATAATGGCGGGCAGGCATTTCTTGACTGCGGCGCCTTGGCCGGCGGCCGGATTCAGGATGAAGATGTGTTTCATGCACTCTCGCTTTCTGTATACAGAACAATATAGCACATTCCGTACCGCAAGTCAAATATGCGCAAAAAAAGCTGTCTTTTTCGTGCGAAAATTGCTATAATTGTATCCGGCGAAGCATTTGGGATATCACTTGCCGCCTGCGACAGCGGGCGCAGAGTTCGGCAGGCGGCGCGAAAGTATACATCGGACTGAAAGGAGATTATTGAAATCATGGATGAAAGAATAAACAAGCTGTCACAGGCGCTCGTCGGCTACTCCTGCGGCGTGCAAAAGGGCGAAAAGGTCCTTGTTTCCTATGAGGGGGAGCCTTGCAAACCGCTGGTGCGCAAACTCATCAAGGATATCTACGCGGCCGGCGGTCTGCCTTTCGCGGAGATTCGCGATTCGTCAATCACGCGCGAGATACTGCTCGGCTGCGGGGAGGAGCAGGTCGCGTTTATGAAAGAATACGGGCTGGCCCAGATGAAAGGCATGGACGCCTACATCGCCGTCCGCGGCGGGCTGAACAGCTCCGAACTCGCGGACGTGCCGCCTGAAAGGCTGAACCTGTACAACAGGGGTCTGAGACCCGTGCTCGACTACCGCGTGAACCACACCAAATGGGTGGTCCTGCGCTACCCGAACGACGCCATGGCGCAGCTCGCGGGCATGAGCTTAGAGGGCTTCGAGGATTTCTATTTCGACGTCTGCACCCTTGACTACGGCAAGATGTCGGAGGCCATGGACGCGCTCGTCGACCTGATGAACCGCACGGACAGGGTCCGCCTCAAAGGCCCCGGCACGGACCTCAGCTTTTCGATCAAGGACATCCCCGCCATCAAATGCGCGGGGGAGAAAAACATCCCCGACGGCGAGGTCTACACCGCGCCCGTCAGGGATTCCGTGAACGGGCGCATCGCCTACAACACGCCGTCCGAGGAGCAGGGCTTTACGTTTGAGCGCATCGTCTTCGAGGTCGAAAACGGCAAGATCGTGAAAGCGAGCGCCAACGACAGCGCGCGCATAAATGAGCTGCTCGACACGGATGAGGGCGCGCGCTTCTTCGGCGAGTTCGCGCTCGGCGTGAACCCCTACGTGCTGCAACCGATGAAAGACACGCTCTTCGACGAGAAGATTGCGGGCAGCTTCCACCTGACGCCGGGCGCGGCCTACGAAGACGCTTTCAACGGCAACAAGTCCGCGGTGCACTGGGACCTCGTCATGATACAGCGCCCGGATTACGGCGGCGGCGAGATTTGGTTTGACGACGCGCTCATCCGCAAGGACGGGCTGTTCGTCACGCCGGAGCTGGACTGCCTGAATCCCGAGCGTTTGAAGTAAGCGCCTCGGCCTCAGCGCGCGATCTGCGCGAGGAAGCTTCGCCCTATGGCGGCGGGCGCGGCGCTAAGCGCCTCGGCCGCCGTCGCGCCTATATCGGCAAAGCTGTCCCTGACGCCCAGATCGACGGGCCTTATGCCCGCGCCGTACAGGAGGGCGGGCACGGCTTCGCGCGTGTGGTCCCAGCCGCTGTGTACGGGGTCGTTGCCGTGGTCGGCGCAGAGGATCAGCATCTCGTCCGCGCCCATCGCCGCAATCAGCTCGGGCAGGCGCGCGTCAAATTCCGCGAGCGCGCCGCCGTAGCCGAGCACGTCCCTGCGATGTCCGAACTTCGAGTCGAAATCTACGAGATTCGTGAAGATGAGGCCGCCGAAATCCCGCTTGAGGGCTTCGACGGTCTTGTCGACGCCGTCCGCGTTGTCGGTCGTATGGACGGATTCCGTAATGCCCCGCGCGTTGAATATGTCGCTGATCTTGCCGATGGCGCAGACCGTCAGGCCGGCCTCTTTCACATGGTCGAGCAGGGTCGGGCCGCTCGGCGACACCGCGTAGTCCTTTCGATCCGAGGTCCTGACGCGCTTGCCGTTCTCAATCGCGTAGGGCCGCGCGATCACGCGGCCCGTCGACAGGTCGCCCGTCAGCATCTCTCGCGCGACGCGGCAGATTTCGTAGAGCCTTTCGAGCGGGATCACGGCGGTGTTGGCGGCGATTTGAAAGACGCTGTCCGCCGATGTGTATACGATGGGCTTTCCCGTGCGCTCGTGTTCGGGTCCAAGCTCCTCAATGATTACGGTACCCGAAGCGGCATAATTGCCGAGCGTTCCCACGCCTATGCGCGCCGCAAAGGCCCGCATGAAATCGTCCGGGAAGCGTTCGCGCGTCTTAAACGGGACCTCGGTGAAGAGGCCCGCGATTTCCCAATGCCCCGTAATCGTATCCTTGCCCTTTGAAGCCTCCGAAAGGCGCGCGTATGCGCCGCGCGGCGCCGGTACCGCATAGCGGCCCCCCGCCGCGCCGCTTATGTTTCCGAGGCCGAGCGACAGCAGGTTCGGTATCAAAAGCCCCGGCGAGGCGTCGAGGATGTGCAACAGGGTGTCGGCGCCCGCGTCGCCGTAGCTTTCGGCGTCCGGCAGGGCGCCGATCCCAAGGCTGTCGATGACGATGATCGTTACTCTTTTCATGATTTTCTCCAATATTTCAGTTTCGTTCCGATTCAGCGGTCTTTGGTTCGCCGTCGCTTCGCGGCCCGTTCCGCGCGCCCGCATTCACGTGAGCTTCAGCGGCGTACAGGCAAGATAGTCGAGTGAAACCAAGTTGTATTCCACGCCGTAATGCGAGCCGCGCAGGCTGCGCCCAAACACGTCGGCGCCGTGCAGGTGTCCGTACACGACGCGCTGCGCGCCGTATGCGCGAATCAGCTTCGTGAAGCCGGAATCCTCTTTCTTGTCGTTCGTGGGCGGGAAGTGCAGCATGACGATCTTCCGCGCGAAGCCGGCCTGCTCGGCCGAGGCCAGCGACATCTCGAGACGCCTCAGCTCGCGCGCGTAGATCTTTTCGTCCTCCGCCTTGAAATTGCCGTCGCCGGGGCAGATCCAGCCCCGCGAGCCGCAGATCGCGAAGCCCTCCGCCTCGCAGTGCGTATTCTGCAAGAAGAACAGAGAGGGGTCCAGCGCGGAGAGACGCGAAACGGAGTTCCACCACAG
>JAITAX010000116.1 GCA_031283865.1 Eubacteriales Family XIII. Incertae Sedis bacterium | reverse complement strand
AAGCTGATGGAGCAGGAGAGGCTTTACCCCAACCGTCGCGGCAGCGGTACGCCTTTCTTCCGCCACGCGGAGCTGCAGAAGCTCGGCATTCCGATCATCGTCGGCATCTACGGGACGAACCCGGCCGGCGGCGGCTACCACGCGATCAGCCCGACCATACTGATCTGGCATAAGAAGTGCAATATGGCAGTCGGCGTCGCCGGCATCGTCAGCGGCATGTCGCCCAAGGGCTACATCGATGATGAGGTCGCCGAGGGCTTGATCGAAAACACGCGGAAATTCAAAGCGACACCTCCGGGTCGCGTGGAGATACACCAAGGCGGCACGGGTTTCATAAGGGACGTGTGCGATACGGAGGAAGAGGTTCTGGACGACATCAAACGCTACATGCAGACCCTGCCGGCCTATGACCCGCAGTTCTTCAGGGTCGCCGAACCCGCCGAGCCAAAGTATCCGATCACGGACCTCTACAGCTTGGTGCCGCTGAACCAGAAGCGCACCTATTCGATGACGGAGGTGCTGGCGCGGCTGTTCGACAACAGCGAGCATATGGAGTTCAAACCCGATTACGGCCCTGAGATGTACTGCGGTCTCGCGAAGATCGACGGCTTCCTGTGCGCTTTCATCGCCAACAACCAGGGCATCCTCGCCTCGGGCTATCCTAAATACGCGGACTATCCGGCCATCGGCGGCAAGCTCTACCGCGAGGGGCTGATCAAGATGAACGAGTTCGTGACGCTCTGCGGCCGCGACCGCATCCCGATGATCTGGGTGCAGGACACGACGGGCATAGATGTCGGCGACATAGCGGAGCAGGCGGAAATGCTGGGTCTCGGCATGTCGCTGATCTATTCCATCGAACAGTCGGACAACCCGATGATGACGATTGTTCTGCGGAAAGGCACCGCCGCCGCGCACTATGTGCTGGGCGGACCGCAGGCGAACAACAACAACGCCTTTACGCTCGGCACCGCCGCCACGGAGATCTACGTAATGCACGGCGAAACGGCGGCTGCGGCCTCCTATGCGCGGCGTCTCGTAAAGGATCGGGACGAGGGCAAGCCCCTCGACGCCACGATTGCGAAGATGAACGACATCATCCAAATGTACAACGACAGGTCCAGACCGGCCTACTGCGCGGAAAAAGGTCTTGTGGACGAGATCGTGGATCTGCCGAATCTGCGCAATTACTGCAAGGCTTTTGTCGGTTCGTATTACCAGAATCCCAAGTCGATCTGCGCGGTGCATCAACTGCTCACCCCGCGCGTGATTAAGGGATAGCAGCCGGCGCCGCGTCCTTTGGACGGGCGGCTGCCGAACGGCGCATACAAATGCAGGACAGGAGGCCGGGCCGAATTTCGGAGCGGCCTCCTTTGCGCTCCGCCGCAAACGCGGCGCGCGGATCGGCTGCGCTTGCGGCCGGGATTTGAGAAAGGGGTACGGGATGAATGAACACGAGGGCGCGCGCGCGGAGCTTTCCTTGCCGCACAAGCGCCTGCACCTGCCGCAACACGATCTGTACGTCTATAGAAGTTTGTCATCGACAAACCGCGTTGCGGCCTCTATGGCCGCGGCCGGCGCGCCCGCGGGAACGATCATCTTGAGCGGCTTCCAGAGCGCCGGCGTGGGGCGCTTGCGGCGCGCGTGGATCTCGCCGCAAGGCCGCAGCCTGCTGCTGTCCGCGATTCTGCGACCGCGCCTCGAAGCGCGCCTCGTGCCGCTGCTCACCCTGCTCTGCGGGGCCGTCCTCGCGGAGGCGATCCGCGAAGAAACGGGTTGCGAAGCCGGCGTCAAATGGCCGAACGACGTGCTTATGCGCGGCGGAAAGGTGAGCGGCATACTCGCGCAGGGCAGCGTGCGCGGTGACGCGATAGAACACGTGATCCTCGGCGTGGGACTTAACGTGAACCAGACGCGGGAGGAACTGCCGCCCGATTGCCGGGATGTCAGTACCTCGCTGCGCATAGAGCGCGGCCGGCGCGTCTCGCGCATCGCGATGCTCCGCCGCTTCATCTCGCGGTGGGACGCGCAGTTTGAAGCTTTCGCGGAGGGCGGCTACCCCTATCTGCGCGAGAAGTGGATAGAGAACAACCTGACGCTGGGCCGCGAGGTTTCCGTCCGCGGTGAGGACGGGGAGATCTGCGGCAGGGCCGTCGATATCAGCGAACGCGGCGGGCTCATCGTGCGCCTGCCCGACGAATCGAACAAGGAATTTCTGGCCGAGGATTTGAGCCTGGGCCGCGCGCACTACCTGCGGCCCTCCGGCGCGCTTCGCGGAGGCAGTTTTTGAAACGCCAGGCGGCGTGTGTACACCGCGCGCCGCGAAGCGATTGAAAACGCCGGATTCCGCGCGCGAAAAAACGCAAAAATTCTTTCAAAAAAATCGAAAAAACACTTGCAATCTCCCGCGCCGTGTAATATACTGAAAAAGCTTGCGAATAAAACCGCAAGGTGCGAAAACAGGAGGAAAGCAATGAGCGAGAAGCAAAAGATCAGGATCAGGCTAAAGGCTTACGATCACAAGACGCTGGATCAGTCTGCGGCGCGCATCGTAGAAACGGCCCAAAAGACGGGTGCCTATGTTTCGGGTCCCATACCACTTCCCACAGAAAAAGAGGTCGTGACGATCCTGCGGGCCGTCCACAAGTACAAGGACTCGAGGGAGCAGTTCGAGCAGCGCACGCACAAACGCCTGATCGACATATACCAGACGACGCCTAAGACGGTGGACTCGCTGATGAAGCTGGACCTGCCGGCCGGCGTGGACATCGAGATCAAGCTGTAACGGGTTTTCAGGCAATATATATATAAATAGTACGGACAGGTTACACTTAGTATGATTGCCCCGCGCGCGGGAGATGTGCGCGCCGCGCGGCAATCCGCTGTAAGAGCTGCAAGAAAGGAATCGTAGCGGGAATCATGAATACAATCTTAGGCAAAAAAATCGGCATGACGCAGATCTTCACCGAGAACGGAGAGGTCGTTCCCGTGACGGTCATCGAGGCCGGCCCGGTGTCGGTAATCCAAATCAAGACAAAGGAAAGCGACGGCTACGACGCCGTGCAGATCGGATACGGGGAAGTGAAAGAGCAGCGCCTGAACAAGCCGCAAAAGGGCCATTTCGCCAAATGGCAGGCGTCGCCGAAGAAGCACCTCGCCGAGATTCGCCTCGAAGAGGGCGAGCGGTACGAGCCGAACGCGATCATCACGGTCGCCGATTTCGAGGCGGGGAAGAAGCTCGACGTCACGGGCATTTCCAAGGGCAAGGGTACGCAGGGCAACATCAAGCGGCACGGCCATCACAGAGGGCCGACCACGCACGGTTCCAAGCACAAGAGGCTGGCCGGCGCCTTGGCCGCAGGCACCTATCCCTCCCGCGTGTTCAAGGGCAACAAGGGACCGGGGAGAATGGGCCGCGATACGGTTACGGTCCAAAACCTCCTGCTCATGAAAGTCATACCGGAGCGGAATCTCCTGCTCGTGAAAGGCGCGGTTCCCGGCAATAAGGGCGGTTTGCTTCGCATTCGATATGCGGTAAAAGGACAGGAGGAGTAAGGAGCGATGGCAAAGGTACAGATACTGACCATGTCCGGCGAAGCCGCGGGGGACATAGAGCTGAAAGACGAGGTCTTTGGCGTCGAAATCAATCAAAACGCCATATACGCCGTGATTAAGAACTACTTGGCGAACCAAAGGCAGGGTACGCAGTCCGCAAAGACGCGCGGCGAGGTCAAGGGCGGCGGCAAGAAGCCTTTCCGTCAAAAGGGTACGGGCCGCGCGCGCCAAGGCAGCCGCGTGGCGCCGAACCACGTCGGCGGCGGCGTCGTATTCGCGCCCAAGCCGCGCGACTACCGCTACACGCTGCCGAGAAAGCTGCGGCGGCTCGCAATGCGCTCGGCGCTCTCCTCGAAAGTCGCGGAGAGGGAAATCATCGTGCTGGACAACCTGCACTTTGAGACGCCGAAAACCAAGGATATGATTAAGGTCCTGCAGAACGTCGGCGCCGCCAAAAAGGCCCTGATCGTGCTGCCCGAAAAGGACGAAAACGTCATCCGTTCGGCGCACAACATCCCCGGCGTGCGAACGGCGCTCGCGACGACGATGAATGTATACGAGATACTCAATTACACGAGTTTCATCGTCACGAAAGACGCCGTGGACAAGATCGAAACGCTGTTTTCCAAAAAAGATATGCGTGAGGAGGCGCCGCTCGTATGAAACTGGCCTACGACATCATACTGAAGCCCGTCATCTCCGAAAGGAGCATGGACGAGGCTCAGAACAAAAAATACACATTCAAGGTGGCGGTCGATGCGAACAAGACTGAGGTGAAGCACGCGCTTGAGGAGATTTTTGGCATAGAGATCGAGAAAGTCAACATCATGAACGTAAAAGGCAAGGTCAAGCGCATGGGCAAGAACGTCGGACGCACCGCCGCTTCAAAGAAAGCGATCGTAACCCTTACTCCC
>JAITAX010000033.1 GCA_031283865.1 Eubacteriales Family XIII. Incertae Sedis bacterium | reverse complement strand
GCCAAATCTATTGAACTTGTCCGGTTTATTATGTACAATTAAAAAAGGGCGATTGCCGCCCGATTTTCGGCATACGAGCAGAACATAACAATTGGGTTTGAAACAGTGGCGGATTCGATTTCGGCGTTCTTCCAAAACATCATATCAAGCATCGGCGTAATGGACGTCATCGACGTCGTAATCGTAGCCTTTGTCGTCTACAAGGTACTGGGTTTCATACGGGAAACGCGCGCGGAGCAGTTGATCAAGGGGCTTCTGATCTTGCTCATCGCCGCATTTCTCTCCGAACTGCTGTATTTGAATACGCTCAAGTGGATCCTGCGCGGCGCCATGCAATTCGGCGTGATCGCACTCGTGATCGTGTTTCAGCCGGAGCTTCGGCGCGGTCTCGAATACGTGGGCCGCAGCAAATTCATAAGGCCGCAGTTCGCGCACATCGACAAGGACAGGGCGAAAGCGATCGCCGCTTCCATCGTGAAAGCGGTGGACTTCTTTTCCACAAGCAAGACAGGCGCGCTGATCATCCTCGAGCGCGAGATCACGCTGAGCGACATCGCGGAGTCCGGCGTGCTTCTGAACAGCGACATCTCCACGGAATTGCTAAAAAATATCTTCTATGAGGGCGCGCCCCTGCACGACGGGGCGGCGATCATCCGCGACGCGAAATTATACGCGGCCGGCTGTGTGCTGCCTTTGACCGAGGACAAGGATCTGTCGATGGATCTCGGCACGCGGCACAGGGCCGGCATAGGCATAACGGAGCATTCCGACGCGATTGCGCTGATCGTTTCCGAGGAATCGGGCATCATCTCCATGGCCGTGGACGGGAAACTGACGCGATTTCTCGATGTGCGGAGCGTTGAAAAGACGCTGTTGAACCTATTTTTATCCCCGGAGGCCGAAACGAATCTGTTCGGGCTGTTGCGCGGCCTCTTCGGGAGGAAGAGCGATGCTGAAGAGTAATACCCTGAACAAAATCATAGCCGCCGCGGTCGCCCTGACGCTGTGGGCCTACGTCATCACGACCGAAAGCCCGATGCAGACGCGGGTCATTCGCGGCATTCCCGTGCAGTTTGCGAATTTGGATATGCCGGCCGCCGTCAATCTGACGGTCGCAAACGACGTCGCATACAGCGTGGACCTCACGGTGGAGGGCAGGCGTCTGGATATATCCACGCTTACAGCCGAGGATTTCACCGCCTCCGTGGATCTGGCCGGCGGCCTGCAACAGGGGGAACGGAGCTTCCCCGTCAACGTCAGCGGCCCCGACAACGTCAGCATACTGGAGAAGCGCCCGCCGCGCCTCACGCTCGTCGTGGAGGACATGGTCAGCGTCAGCAAGCCCGTTCGCATCGAGTATACGGAAGCTTTCCCCGCGGACAAGGAACCGGGCTTCATCTCGATGTTTCCGGAGAGCATAGAGGTGACGGGGGCCAAATCGCAGGTTGACGGCGTGGAGTACATCAGGGTGCTGCTGGAGAGCCGCGCGCTCGAAAGCGTGCAGAAATCCTTTGTCGCCGCCGCCGAGCTCGTGGACCGCGACGGCGCGCCCGTGGAAGCGCCCCTGCTCTTATCCCACACGAGCGTCGAGGTGCGCGTCATGCTCTGCAGCGTTCGCGAAGCGCCGCTCGTCGTGGACATCATCGGCGAAGCGCCGTCCAACCTCGAGGTGACGGACATGAATATCCCGAGCCGTATGCGCATCAGAGGCTCGGAGCCGGCGCTCGCGCAGGTGGGTACGCTGACGGCGGCGCCCATAGACATCAGCAAGATCGACGTCACCTCCGGCATACCGCTCACGGTCAATCTGCCCGCCGGCGTGGAACCGGCCGATGCCTCCGACGGCATCAGCGTGTTCGTCACGATCAAGGGCATAGAAACAAAAGAGTTCCGGTATGCGTCAAACGAGATATTGACGGAGGGCCTTGCGGAGGGCTACCGCGCCTATGTGACCGAGGGCGATGTCACAGTGTCCGTGTCGGGAACGGAGAGCGTCATGGCGGGGCTTGTGAAAGAGGACATCACGCCCTATGTGGATTTGTCGGGGATCGATCCTTTCGTGCTCGGTCCGGAACTGCCGCTTGTGCCGCAACCCGTGCAGCTGCGCTACGAGAAAGCGCTGCGCAAGGCCGAGGTTCGACCGGAGTTTCTGAATCTGAACATCGTACCGAATCCGCCGGCGGAAAGCCCGCCGCCCGAAGAGGCGTCCTCCGAAACGCCGCTGCCCGAGGGGGCAACGACGCCCGAAGCCGCCGCGCCCGAAACGTCCGCCGCGGACGGAGGCGAAAAAGGAGGGGGTCTTTGAGCAGATTGTTCGGTACGGATGGTGTGAGAGGCCTTGCAAATACGGAACTGACGGCGGAACTCGCGTTCAAGCTCGGCATGGCCGGCGTTCGCGCGCTCAGTCGGGAGCGGGAACGCCCCGTGTTTCTCATCGGCAGGGATACGCGCGTGTCGGGCGACATGCTGGAAGCCGCAATCGGCGCGGGCATTCTCGCGATGGGCGGCGACGTCATCAGGACGGGCGTGCTGCCGACGCCCGCGATCGCTTATCTGGTCAGACATTTCAAGGCGGACGCGGGAATCGTCATCTCCGCTTCGCACAATCCCTTTGAATACAACGGAATCAAGTTTTTCAACAGCGCGGGCTTCAAACTCGACGACGCCGTAGAGGACGAGATCGAGCGCGCGGTTCTAAGCGGCGTTTCCGTGGATGATCGCATCTGCGGCGCCGGACTCGGCAGAAGTTCGGAACGCGCCTCGGACGCCCTGCGGCGCTACGCGGACTTCCTGAAGACTGCGGCCGGCGTTTCCCTGCGCGGCCTGCGGCTCGTCGTGGACTGCGCGAACGGCGCGGCGCGCGAGGCTGCGGCCTTGGTGTTCGGAGAACTCGGCGCGAACACGATTCTGATCGGCGACAAGCCCGACGGCCTGAATATCAACGACGGCTGCGGTTCCACGCAGCCCGAGCGCTTGCAGGCGCAGGTCGCGGAAACCGGCGCGGATCTCGGTCTCGCGTTCGACGGCGATGCCGATAGGCTGATCGCGGCGGATGAGAAAGGCCGGCTCA
>JAITAX010000161.1 GCA_031283865.1 Eubacteriales Family XIII. Incertae Sedis bacterium | reverse complement strand
GCTTCCCGGCCGCCGTCATCCGCGCCAGGCGTAATACCGGCCTTGGCTGCTTGCGCGAACGATATTCTCCTGCGACATCCACGGATACTTGCTTTCTATCCAACGACGGAGCGCCTCATCGGATATACCAAAAAAATATCCCCGTCAGGTCTGCTGATGGATCACCGCCATGATTCTGCACTCCGGGCAGATTTCAACGTACAGCGTGCCCTCGGCGAAGTCGTCCAGAAGCCTGTCCCACGCGAGCTGCGCGAAGAGCTTCATCCTGCGCCCGCAGTCCGGGCAGTCCGCAAACTGCGGGTCTTGCACCCAGTTTCCGCGCCCGCCGACGGTCGCGACCTCCTGCGGGCAAAAGTTGAAGTACGGCGGCATGGGTTCGGCGGACAGCGAGAGCCGCCCCGAGGTCAGGCGCGCGAGGGCGTCCGCGTCAAAGTAGTTTTCATCAAAAAAGGATTCGACGATCTCCGGTTTGCCCCGACCGCCCGGCACGCAGCGAATGATGCACTTGCCGGCGCAGTTCGGGCAGATCGGGACGCTTATCGTACCCATGCCGGACAGCCCGAGATAGGCGAGCTGCTCGCTGTCGCAGTCGATAACCAACAAGTCCACAAGCTCGCAGCCGCAATGCGCGCAAAACTCCTGCAAGCGACCGCCGATCCACGCGGCGCTTTGGCCCGGCGCCCGATTCTCGACAAACTCGTAGCAGGGTTCAAAATACAGCGGGACGATCTTGCCGTTCTCGTCCGGCGCGCGGTCCGCGCACTGCAGATACTCCGAGGCGTTCACGCGCAGTTTCTCGCGCCACGGCGGCGGCGCGGCATCGAATCGCCGGAACGCCTCTGCTGCGGCGTCGTCGCCGATCTCCGCCAGACATTGCAAGAGGATGTTCGCTTCCTCGCAATCGGGCGCGTCGAGCAGACGGATCAGACCGTCGCGCACGTCCGCGGGCGCGTCGCGGTAGATCTGCGGCGGGTAGAACACGCCGTTTGCAAAGGCCGCTTGCGCGATCTTTGCCGTATTGATATCCCTGCACGACAGCAGACCAAGAAAACTGTAATAGGTTTCCTTAAACGTACCGATGCTTTTAATGTCTCCGGCGATGGCGGAAACGCACGCGGGCAGTTCGTCGTCCGGAATCTCTTGGTAGCGTTCGCGCTGCGCCTTTACGCGGCAAAAATAGCAAGTCCCCTCAAAGCCCTGCTCCCGGCCGCAGGAAACGCAGCGATACTGAAGATGCGCGCTTTGCTTCGCTTCGCCGCCTCCGTCGTCCGGGATGCCGGCCTTTTCTCGAATCATGCTCCACAGGTCGTAGGTTCCGGGATGCCGGTCCCCCAGCTCGATCGCGCGTTCGACATAGGGCAGCGCTTCCGCCGCGCGGCGGGTATAGTACAGTGAATAGGCCACGCGGTAGTGCCAGAGGCCGTCGTCCTTGCCCTCGTCCTCCACGGACAGCAGCGCGGCCAGACCCTCGGCTTCGCGGTTGAAATTGTTCAGCGCGCGGGCGTATAGTCCTGTGAGCGTGTAATCGCGCAACTCGGCGGGAATGCTTTCAATCGCGCGGATGATCAGGCGGTGCTCATTCGATCTGTGCCATTCTTCCAGCTTCGCGATGCGCGCGTCCGGCGCAAGCGACAGCCAAGCGGCGACGACTTTTCCATCCTCCGCTTCCACATAGCCGCCGTAGATATCGTAAAGCGTCGGCAGCAGAAGGCTCAACACAGCTTCCCGCCGCAGCGCGTCAACATCATTGTCATATTCCCGCCAAGGCGCGTCCATATCTTCGGCGTATTCGATTTCCGCCGCCATCGCCGCCTTGATCTCCGGCGGCAGGGGGTGCTTGCCCAACTCCGCGCCAAAGCGGTCATAGTCGCGTCCGTATTTTTCATAACCGTTCGGCGGCAGCTTCAGCTTGTAGAAATACGCGTCGGCGGCCACGCCAAGCATCGCTTCAAACTCCGTGTTTTCCGCGATCAAATCCACCTCCGCCAGCGTTTCCGGGTCTTTCAGCGCGCGCAGGAAGACCGCCTTGCCTTGCGCGATCAACCAGGCTCGAAAACAGTCGAACGCGTCGTCGGAGCAGCCGCCTTTGATGATGCAAGCCGCCGCCCACAGCAGGTTCTTGCAGGAAAGCCGCCGATACTCGTCAAATATCCGCTTCCACAGCATGAGGTCCGGGACGTCCTGCGCGTAAAGCCGCTCGAGCAGCGTTTCATACATTTCTTCCCAACCTCCGGCTTCCTCGCGTGCCTCGTCGATGATGCGCCAAAATTGGTGGTGGTCCATGGGTTCGCCCTCCTGTAAAAGATCAGTTGTGTTCAATATTTAAACTTGTTTAGGCCTCCGTCCGCATTTTTTTCAAAGCCTTGACGATGCTTTCACGGTTTTTCGCCAACTTCATAAATGTGGGCAGATGGTCGGCCTGTGTTTTCCCGCGACGGTACGCGGCGGGCTTTTCCCGCAAATCGGCTTCGAGATAATCGATCAGATAGGTCAAATGCTCGCGGTTGATCGCCCAAATGAGCTTATTGTCAAAGCTGCCCCGAAAGTACAGCGGGTAGCCGAAAAACGGCTCCATGCCGTCGGTGATCTCGCCGTGGGAGTAATACTGCTCCTCGGTCTTTTGCACCTTGCCGGCGCCGGGCGCGCCGCAGTGCGGACAGTTGACGTGTAAGGTCGAGAAATGCCGCCGGCGCGGGTCCGTCAGTTCCACGCGGAAATACCGTTCGCACGACTTGCATTGACCTTTGACGGCGTATCGCTCAACATACACGCTCTTGTTTTTCTTCTCTCCGCAAACCGTACACATAAAGCTTGCCGTCATGTCCGCGAGCGTCACCAAGCCCGGGCCGCCGCATTTGGGGCAGCGAACCTCGATGCCCCCGCGCCCCGCGGTAAAGGCGGAATAAGTGAAGTATGGTTTGTCGACAACGCGTTTCATGTCTGTCCTCTTATTTACAATTTCATCCCTCTTCCGCTCGAAAGCGTAATGCGGATTATGGCAATCACCTTTCTTCAAAGGGTCAAAAATATG
>JAITAX010000101.1 GCA_031283865.1 Eubacteriales Family XIII. Incertae Sedis bacterium | reverse complement strand
CCCTCGCTGCCGAGCAGGACATCGGAAGATGTGACAAGATGTTCGCGTATCGCATCGATGGGCGGGTTCGTCACCTGCGCGAAGAGCTGTTTGAAATAATTGTAGAGCAGCTGCGGCCTGTTTGACAGCACGGCCAGGGGTGAATCCGTTCCCATGGAGGAAATCGGGTCCTCCGCGGTGTCCGCGACGGTCTTGAGCGTGAGGTTCAAATCCTCCCACGTATAGCCGAAGATCTTCTGCACCGTGAGCAAGGAGAGCGCCTGCGCGTCGTTTTCCTCGTTCGCCATCAGGAGTTCAAGGCTGACGAGATTCTTTAAAAGCGCCTGCTCGTAAGGCTCCCCCGCGCTGTTGCGCTTCCTGATCCGAATCACGTCTTGCCACGTCGCGCCCTGTGCCTTTCCGGCGGGCAGCTTGTCGAGTTCCGTGAGGTTTTTGTCGAGCCAGCGGCGATAAGGCTTGGCCGTCGCCGCCTTGCTCTTCAGCTCGTCGTCTTCGATGATGCGTTTCCGCACCGTATCCACGAGCAACATGCGCCCCGGATGCAGCCTGTCTTTTTTGACGATCTCCGAGGGCGCTATGGGCAGGACGCCCGCTTCGCTCGACAGGACCAGCAGCCCGCCCTTGGTAAGGCAGTATCGCGCCGGCCGCAACCCGTTGCGGTCGAGCGTTGCGCCCGCGATGCGACCGTCCGTGAACGCGATGGCGGCGGGGCCGTCCCAAGGCTCGAGCAGGCAGTCTGCGTACTCGTAGAAAGCCTTTCGCTCCGCGTCCGTATCGTCGCGACCCTGCCACGGTTCGGGGATCGTGAGCATCATGGCTTCGGGCAGACTGCGCCCGGCATGTACGAGCAGGGCCAGAAAATCGTCGAGCATGGCCGAATCGCTGCCGTCTTCGTTTATGACGGGCAGGATTTTTTTCAGGTTTTCGCCGAATACCTTGGATTGCAGCATGGCTTCTCGGGCCTTGACCCAGTTCACATTGCCGCGAATCGTGTTGATTTCGCCGTTGTGAATCAGGAAGTGCATGGGGTGCGCGCGTTCCCAGCTCGGAAAGGTATTCGTGGAGAAGCGGGAATGCACGAGGGCGATGGCCGAAGCCAAGCCCGTGTCGCGGAGGTCGGGATAGAATGCGGACATTTGGCTCGGCAGCAGCATACCCTTGTAGACGATGGTCCTGCACGAGATGCTGGAAAGGTAGAAATATAGGTCCGGCTCCGTTTGCGCCCGGCGGATTTCCGCCTGCGCGAGCTTGGAAACGATGTAGAGCGCGCGTTCAAAATCGTCCTCCGACGCGCCGTCCGGCCTTGCGATGAAGACCTGCCGGATGCCGGGGCGCACCTCGCCGGCGGTTTTGCCGATGCAGTCCGCGTAGACGGGGACTGCGCGCGTCCCGAGTACGCGCAGGCCCTCCCGCTCGGCTATGCCGCAAAAGGCCGCGACGGTCTTGTCGCAGCGTTCCCGATCAGGCGATGCGAACATCATGGCGACGCCGTATTCGCCCTCATGCGGGAGCGCGACGCCCGCATCCGCCATGACGCGCTTCATGAATTTATGCGGAATCTGCAGCAAGATTCCCGCGCCGTCGCCCGTTTCAGGCTCGCTGCCGACGCCGCCCCTGTGCGTCAGATTCTTGAGGACCTCTATCGCGTCCTCCACCAATTTGTGCGATTTCTCGCCGTGAACGTTCACGAGCATTCCTATGCCGCAGGCGTCGTGCTCAAAACGCGGATCGTATAAGCCCTGCTTGCGCGGCAATGCGGGAAAGCCCGTGCTGCGCTGTCTTGGAAGTGCTTCTTGCTCCCGGCTCTGCTGTGGATTTTCCATGACAAGCCTCCTTTATCATAGCGATATTTCAAAAAATGGTACAATAAATCAGGAACCTTGTCAAGTGGTTTGTCAAAATAATTAGAAAATTTTGATAATTCCACCGCTGCTCCGCCGCTGTTCACCCGTTGTTCCGTCCCCGGCGTCCGACCCGCCGGGAGGTCGCGGGCAAAATTTTGGGCAAAATTTTTCATGGATTTTGCAAAAATCATTTGACGCATTGTTTTGGATGTGATATTATTATAGACTGCCATACGATTCAAACGGATTTTGCGTTGAACCGTTGGTTTTGTCTGTTTTGTTTTCGGATTCGTCTGAAATTGAAGCGCGCAAGCGCGCTTGTACACTGCGGCGCCCACGCGACAGGCGGCGGGGCGATATATCCGGAGACCGGCCGCCCACTTTGAAATCAAGGCGACCCGGGCTTCATTCTACAGTTTTGAGCGAGGAGAGAATCAGTATGCCGGAACCCGTCAAGATCGGCAAGAAAACGCGCATGAGCTACTCGAAGATCCGCGAAGTCGCCGAAATGCCCAACCTCATCCAAATCCAAACGGAGTCCTACGCATGGTTTGTCGAAGAAGGCTTGAAAGAAGTGTTCGAAGATATTTCCCCGATAAAGGATTATGCGGGGAATTTGGCGCTGGAATTTCTGGACTATTCCCTGAACACGATTAAGGATCCGCCCAAGTACGAGCAGGAGGAGTGCAAGGAACGCGACGTCACCTATGCCGCGCCCCTGAAAGTCAGGGTGCGCCTCGTGAACCAAGAGACGGGGGAGGTGAAAGAGCAGGAGGTCTTCATGGGGGACTTCCCGCTGATGACGGAGAAAGGCACTTTTATATACAACGGCGCCGAACGCGTTGTGGTTACGCAGCTCGTTCGTTCCCCCGGCCCCTACTACGACGTGGCGGCGGACAAGTCCAACAACCGACTGTTTTCGACAACGGTGATCCCGAACAGGGGCGCGTGGCTCGAATACGAAACGGATTCAAATGAGGTGATTAACGTCCGCGTGGACAGGACGCGAAAACAGCCTGCGACGACGTTGCTGCGCGCGCTGGGCTTTTCCTCCAACAAGGAGATTCTGGAACTGCTGGGCGACGACCCGAGACTGCAAAAGACCTTGGAGAAGGACCAGTCGTCCAATTACGAAGAGGGCCTGAAAGAGATATACAAGAAGCTGCGGCCCGGCGAACCGCCGACGGTGGAGAGCGCAAAGGCCCTGCTCGAATCGCTGTTTTTCGACGCGAGGCGCTACGATCTGGCTAAGGTGGGCCGCTATAAGTATAATAAGAAGCTCGGTCTGTCGAACCGCATAGAAAAGCTGGTCGCCGCTGAGAACGTCGCCGATCCGAACACGGGCGAGATCCTCATCGAAAAAGGTCTGCGCATCGACCGCGCCAAGGCCGTTGAGATCGAGAACGCGGGCGTGAAATACGTGCGCGTGTACGGCGACGACGATTTTGAGGCCAAGGTTATCGGCAACAATTTCGTTTCGATTGACGGCTATATCGACTTCGACGTCAGCGATCTGAAGCTGTCGGACAAGGTCTATTATCCAGTGCTGAGGGAGATACTCGCCGCCGCGTCGGGCAAGACCGCAATCAGGGAAATGATCGCCGCGCGCAAAAGCGAACTGTCGCCCAGGCATATCATCATAGACGACATCGTTGCGTCGATCAGCTACATCTTGAACCTCGCGCACGGCATAGGCAACGTCGACGACATCGACCACCTTGGCAACAGGCGTGTGCGCACCGTGGGCGAGCTGCTGCAAAACCAGTTCCGCATCGGCCTCGCGCGCATGGAGCGCGTCGTCAAGGAGCGGATGACGATACAGGACATAGAGGTGACGACACCGCAGGCCCTGATGAACATAAGGCCGGTCACGGCGGCGATCAAGGAATTCTTCGGAAGCTCCCAACTTTCCCAGTTCATGGACCAGAACAATCCCTTGGCCGAGTTGACGCACAAGCGCAG
>JAITAX010000140.1 GCA_031283865.1 Eubacteriales Family XIII. Incertae Sedis bacterium | reverse complement strand
GGCCGTCTGCGCCCGCGCGCCCTGCGGCGGTTCCGGCTTCGCGCCGCGCGCGGACGGCGGCGTCATGCCTGTTTTGCGCCGGCTTCAAAGGCCCTTGCGTTCAGCGCTTCAAAACCTTTCTTTACGTTTCTCGCAATCATCGCGTTCCAATCCGCGTCGCCGAGGTCGAGGACCCTTGCGAGGGCGCCGAGCAGCACGATGTTCATGGCCTTGGCGTTGCCCAGCTCCGCCGCGATCTCCGCGGCCCGGCAGACGGACACGTCGGCCTTGGCCGAAAGCTCCGCGAGGATGCCCTCGGGGTAGCGCGCCGCCCCCATCAGTATCGGCGCGGAGGCTATCTCAAAATCGTTTATAACCATCCGGCCGCCGGGTTTCAGATATTCGAACCAGCGCAGGGCCTCCATCTTTTCAAACGCGACGATGACGTCCGCCTCGCCCATGCCGATGATCGGCGAACAGACTTTCTTGCCGAAGCGTATCTGCGTGCTGACGCTGCCGCCGCGCTGCGACATGCCGTGAATCTCTGACATCTTCACGTCATAGCCCTTTTCGAGCAGCGCGTCGGACAGAATCTTGCTCGCCAATATGGTCCCCTGTCCGCCCACGCCGACAAGCAGAATATTTCTCGTTTCCATCTATGCTTCACCTCCTGCGGCGCGCAGCGCAATCGCGCCGAATTTACAGAGCTGCCTGCACAGCTCGCAGCCCGTGCAGCTCGCCTCGTCGATGGAGATCGCCTCGCCCGCACAGATGGCCGGACAACCCGTCTTCACGCACTGCCCGCACTTGACGCACAGCGCGGGATCGATGACGCAGCGCTTCGAGGAGAGGTCGAACTCCGCCCGGTCCGCAGCGCTGAAGCGTTTCAAAATGCACGGCCAACGCGCGATGATCACCGTTGGCTCGTCCTTGGCAAGCGCGTCGTCCACGGCGGCCTCCGTTTCGGCGAGCAGCAGCGGATTCACGATATAGATGTTTTGGCCTTTCACGCCGATTGCCTTGCACAGCGCGGGAATGTCGACCTCCGCCGTTTCGTCGCCCATGAGCGTGCGGCCCGTGCCGGGGTTTTCCTGATGCCCCGTCATGCCCGTCGTGCGGTTGTCGAGGATCACGGAAACGCTGTCGCCCTTGTTGTACACGGCGTTCATCAGGCTCGTCACGCCGGAGTGAAAGAAAGTGGAGTCGCCGATGACGGCCACGACTTTTTGCGGCGCGCCCACGCGCTTGAACGCGGCTGCCGCGCCGTGACCGGCGCTGACGCCGCCGCCCATGCAGAAGCAGGAATCCATCGCGGAGAGCGGCGGCGCGGAGGCTAAGGTATAGCAGCCGATATCCCCCGTAATCATGATGTTCTTCTTCTTGGACAGCACGTAGAAAAGCCCCCTGTGCGGGCAGCCCGCGCAGAGGGACGGCGGCCGCGGCACGGCGGGCGTATCCGCGCGCAGCGTCTTCGGCGCGATGCCGAACACGGACTTGCGCAGGATGTCCGCGTCGAGTTCGCCCGCTTCGGGTATGCGTTCCTTGCCGATGCAGGCGATCCCGGCGGCCTTGAGCTGCCGCTCCATATAGGGATCGAGTTCCTCTACGACGTACAGCGTTTCGACCTCGGCGGCGAAAGCGCGCACGCGTTCGATCGGCAGCGGATAGGTTATGCCGAGCTTCAGATAGGAAGCCTCCTCCCCGAAAGCGTCCCGCGCGTACTGATAGGCGACGCCCGCGCTGACGACGCCGATCTTGCGCCCGTTGTATTCCGCCGTGTTGATCGGCGCGCTGTTCGCATAGGCCGCAAGCGCGGCTTCGCGCGCCGCCACGCGCGCGCGCATATGCTTCGCGTTCGCGGGCGTGGCTACGTATTTTTCGATGTTGCGCTTGTACGGAATCACGGGCGCCGCGCCGCGCGCGCCGAGCGTCACGATGCTCTTGCTGTGGCATATGCGCGTCGTCAGGCGCAGCAGCACGGGGCAGTCGTAGGTTTCGGACAGCTCGAAAGCCAGCGCCGTGAACGCTTTCGCCTCCCCGCTGTCCGCGGGTTCCAGCATGGGGATGTGCGCGGCGACGGCGTAGTTGCGGTTGTCCTGCTCGTTCTGCGAGCTGTGCATACCGGGATCGTCCGCCGAAATCAGCACGCAGCCGCCGTTCACGCCCGTATACGAAAAGGTGAACAGCGGGTCTGCGGCCACGTTCACGCCGACGTGCTTCATCGCGGCGAGCGAGCGCACGCCGGCCATGGAAGCGCCTATGGTCGCTTCGAGGGCCACCTTTTCGTTCGGCGCCCATTCGCAGTACAGGTCCTCCTTATAGAGCGCCAAATTCTCCAGAATCTCCGTGCTCGGCGTTCCGGGATAGGCCGACGCGAACAGCAGACCCGCTTCCCAGGCCCCGCGCGCCACCGCTTCGTTGCCCGTAAGCAATTTTCTCTCACTCATCTTCTTCACTCCTCTGCGCGTGTCCGCCGCTCTCGATCAGCGCGGCTTTCTCGCGATATTTCGCGGAGAGTTCAGCCTCCCCGTCGATTTCGTATATATGCGCCAACTCTTTCATGCTCTCGACATGCGAGGGGTTCAGCTTCAAGGCCCGCTTGAACATATCCGCGGCCTCAGCCCCCCGGCCCAGGCCGGCATAGGCGGCGCCAAGGTAATAATAGAGCGGCCACCAGTCGCTGTACCTGCTCGCAAGATATGGTTCCAAGGCGGCGAGGCCCTCCGCGCAGCGCCCCGCGAGAACCGCGTTGTATCCGCGCTCGATCTCAAGCGGATCGGCGAGCTGCCGCACGCGCTCTTTGATCTCGCGGCGATCTTTCGGATGCGAAGAATGCTCGAGGTAGCGCTGCCACGTCAACTGCGCCTTTTGGTAAAGGCCCATGTTCAAATAGGCGTAGCCGAGATAGTAATGCGCCTGCGGGAAGCGCGGATAGGCCTCCGCCGTCAGCTCGAAATACTCCAGCGCCTCCGCCTTGAAACGCCCGATATACTCACCGTCCTCGCTCGCGAGGTACATCGCGCGGCAGATGCGCGCGTAGCCGTACATAGCCTCAAGGTTTTGCGGCTCGAGGCAGAGCGCGGCGCGAAATCGCAGACAGGCTTCGTCGTAATCCCCCTGTTCCGCGGCGTTCTTGGCCGCCTTGACAAGCCCCGCGGCGGCCCGGTCGCCTAAGCTGCGGCGCAGAAATTCGATATAGGATCCCGTATGCGGAAACGAGGGGGACGCGCCCATGACGCAGGCCATGTTCTCCCCGATGTGCATGGCGGACAAGCCTTTCTCGGAGCGAAAGACCTCCAAATCCTCCTCGCGCAGCGGTATGGGCGTGTCTCGCATAAAATGCAGACCGCCGCGTCTCAAAAAATCCTCCGAAAAGACGTCGAATATATAACGCGCCGCGTACTTCTTCAGGTATTTTTCCACGCGATCACGCCGCGCCGTGAAATCCACGGGTGCGGGCCGCTTCTCGCGCTGCGAATCGGAGCCCTTGGGCAGGCCCAAGCGGACGATGTTTTTATCGAATACAGACATGAACGCCTCCAAGCACAGGGCATTACAGCATACGAAAGCGCTCGTCCTTGAGCAGGCCTGCGTCCTGCAGCGCGGCGTCGAGCTGCGCCAGCATACGCGCCTTGTCCTGCGGCAGCGTGCCGCGCAGGGACACGTAATTCGAGGCGTGGTTGCTGCGGAACACGCAGTCCCGCCTGACGTCCGTATGCTCCAGCAAAAGCCGCGTTTCCTCCACGACCTCCGTCGGCGACAGCAGCGCGAAGCGCCCCGCTTCTATGTCCGCGCACAGCGGCGCCGGCGGCTCGACGATCAGCGTCAGAAGCCCGATGTACGAGGGGGAAGCCTGTGAGATCATCGTCCCGCATTCGATTGCGTGCTCCCGCAGACCGTCCCGGCCCGCAAGCCCGGAGATGAAAGTCACAGACGCAGGAAGCCCCGCGTCCTCCGTTTTTTCGATAGACTCTATGATCTCCGCGCGCGTCGCGCCCTTTTTGACCTGCGCAAGCACGCGGTCGCTGCCGGATTCCGCGCCGATGTAGACGATGCCGAGCCCGGCCTCCCGCAGCGAAACGAGTTCCGCGCGCGTCTTGCGCAGCACATCCTGCGGCGAGCCGTATATGCCGACGCGCGTACACTCCGGAAAGAGCGCCCTGATCTTGTCCATGATGCGCAGAAGCTTATCCGTCTTGAGGACAAGCGCGTCGCCGTCCGCGAGAAAGATGCGCTCCACGCGCCTGTACACGCGCCGCGCCTCCTCGAAATCCTGAAAGATGTCCTCTTCCCTGCGCAGGCTGAAAGGCTTGTCCTTGAACATGCTGCAAAACGTGCAAGCGTTATGCGCGCAGCCAAGCGTCACCTGAACGATCAAGCTGTACGCCTCACTCGGCGGTCTGTAGACGCTTCCTATGTACTGCATGGTATTTCCCCCTGTTTACATATTGTTTGTAACTATTCAAACCCCAATAAGCTCTATCCGCCGTCACATGCGTTCCGGCGCGGCCATGCCGAGCAGCGTCAGTCCGTTCTTGATCGTCTGCTTCGCCGCGAACGTGAGGGCGAGCTTCGCCCGCTTCTCGGTCTCGTCGTCCGCCAGAATGCGCTCGTCGTGATAGAATTTGTTGAAAGCTTGCGCGACGTCCACGACGTGCCGCGTCACGACCGAGGGCTCGTACTTCTCGCCGGCCTCGCGCACCGCCCCCGGAAAGCCGTAGATCAGCTTCGCGAGCGCGTAAGCGCTTTCGCTTTCCAAAAAAGAGAGCAGGCGCGCGTCCGTATGCGAGAGGGCGGCCGCGAGCGCGGCCTCGTCCCGCCGCAGCACGCTCGACGCGCGCGCGTGGCTGTACTGGACGTAGGGTCCCGTCTCCCCGTCGAAATTCAATATCTTGTCCCAAGAGAACACGTAGTCCTTGATGCGGTTGTTCGACAATTCCTGAAAGATCACGGCGCCGACGCCGACCTGCCGCGCCGTTTCATCGACGTTGTCCGTATTCACGTTCTTTTCGATCACGATCTCCCGCGTCCGCTCAATCGCGCGGTTCAGCACGTCCTCAAGGAAGACGACGCGGCCCGCGCGCGTGGACATCGTCCCGTCGTCGAGGCTCACAAGTCCGAACGGGATGTGTACGCAGTCGCCCGCCCAGTCGAAACCCAGAAGCTCGATGATCTTGATCCACTGCCGGAAATGCAGGTTTTGCTGCGATGCGACGATGTAGAGGTTCTTGTCGAAGCCGTATTGCTCCTTGCGGTGGATCGCAGCCGCGATGTCGCGCGTGATGTAGAGCGTCGAACCGTCTTTCTTCGTGATAAGAGCCGGCGGCATATCATAGGCCGCAAGGTCGACGATCTGCGCGCCCTCGGACTCCCTGAGCAGGTCTTTCTCCCGCAAAAGCGCGATTACGCGGTCCATCTTGTCCGAATAGAAACTTTCGCCCGCATAGGAATCGAAGCCTATGCCGAGCATTGCGTAGACGCGGTTGAACTCCTTCAGGCTCTCGTCGCGGAACCACTGCCACAGCGCGTGCTCCTCCGCCTCGCCGCGTTCGAGCCGCGCGAAGGCGAGTCTGGCTTCGTCCTCGAGCGAGGGGTCGCGCTCCGCTTCCTCGTGGAATCGCGTGTAGTAAGCGAGTAGGCTCCGGATCGGCTGCCGCTCCACGTCCGACCGGTAGCCCCAACGGCGGTAGGCTGTGATCATCTTGCCGAAATGCGTGCCGTAGTCGCCCAGATGGTTT
>JAITAX010000270.1 GCA_031283865.1 Eubacteriales Family XIII. Incertae Sedis bacterium | reverse complement strand
CGGACAACAAGAACAGGACTACATCTGCCGTGAAGCATATTTTTGACAGGTTCGGCGGCAATCTCGGCGTGCCGGGCTGTGTTTCCTACATGTTTGAACGCAAAGGCGTCATCTTGATAGAGCGGGATGCTTCGATCGACGAGGACGCGCTGATGGAGTTGGCGCTCGAAGCCGGCATGGACGACATGATCAGCTACGACGACAGCTTTGAGATCAGAACCTCTCAGGAAGCCTTCAACGCGGTGGCCGAGGCGCTGCGAAACGCGAATTACACGCTTGCGGAAGCGGATATAGAGTACGTTCCCTCTATGGAAACCACACCCGCGGAGGGGGATATCAAGAATCTGACGCGCATGATAGAGACGCTGGAGGAAAACGACGACGTGCAGAAAGTTTATACGAACTGCGCGGTGGATTTGGCGGGCTGAAGCGCCGGCCTGCCGGGATCGTCGGCTTTTCGCCCGTGCTCACGGCGCGAGTCCGAGCATCAGCATGACGAGCGCCATCTCGAAGCTGACGCCTTTTATGGGTATGGCGCCCGCATCGAGCATACGGGCCGTCGTTTCGTACAGGGCTTTGCCGCCGCCCGGCAGGGTCTGCGGGAAAGGCGCGATGCAGAGCGGGACGCCGGCCTTTGCGCAGCGCCTTGCGAACTGCAGTACGGAGGGCGCGCCGGCGTCCGCGTCATCCTCAAACGCCGCAGCGGTGGCTGAGTGATAAAGTCCGTGCAGCACGGCGTCCGTCCCGTCGAGCCTGTAGCTGTCGTAATCGATGCCCACGTAGGGTTTGATGGCCAATACCTTGCGGAAGCGCCCGTCGAAATCCCTTGCGAAATCGCCGAAAGGCGGAATGCCGGGGGACGGCGCTTTGCGGTAGCACAGCCTGCCCTCGCGAATCTCTGCGAGCGGGTTGCCGGCCGCGCCGCCGTAAAAGACGCTGAAGAAATCGTCGCTGCCGCAGGGACATTGCAAAAGCTCCGCGCCCGCGTGCAGATAGCTGCGCCCGTCGCTGTTCCTGTACGCCGCGTATACGCCCGGCGCGATTTTTTCTTTTATGGCCGCGAACGCGGCGGCGAGGTTTTCGCTGCCGTTCGACGCGGGATCGGATAGGGGTCTGTTCGCCGAAACGAGGACGATGGGCAGTTGGGGCGCGGAAAATACCAAGCTGAGCAGGCAGGCCGTATAGGCCAGCGTGTCCGTGCCGTGGGTGACGATCAGGCCGTCCTTGCTTTCGAGCGCGAGACCGCGCAGGTGCAGGAGCAGTTCGCGCCAGCGCGCCGCGGTCATGTTCTCGCTCAAGATGTTCATGGGTCGGCTTTCGGATATGCGAACCCCGCAAGGGACGGGCAGCGGCGCCGTGTCCCGCGCTTCGGCCGGCGCCCATGCGCCCGCCGGCCCGGCGCTTGCGATTTTCGTGTGCGTCGCGCCTATGGTTCCGCCCGTGTAAAGGATGTGGATGTTCATGGATTTGCTCCTTTTGTCGCGATCTGCCCGCCGCGCGGCGGAGAATTTGCGTCCGCGCGCCTGCGCTCTGCTCTACAGTATACAGCAAAACCCGATACTTTCAAAGGCTTTGGCAAATTGTAAGTATTGCAATTCCCAAAAAGGTATGCTATATTATGTTCATAGATAAAAAATCCTGAGGTGTTCGTTAAGGTTACATAATTTATCTAACACTTTAATTCACGGGAATCCGCGTTTCTTGCGCGCCGTGGCGCGCGGAACAGGACAACCACTTATCTTGGGGTAAGGTTGTGAATTTGTGATCTGACGGCACATCGGGATTTTTTTTTCGTATCGAAAATCGGAACTGCGGGCTTGCGGCGCGCGGGTTCCGTTCTGAGGATCCCTTGTATGCGCTACATCGAAGTAAACATACGCGTCTCGCCGGCCGGGTTGGAGCCGCTGACCGCCCTGCTTCTCAAGCACGGGGTGACGGGCCTTGTAATCGACGATCCGCGGGAGATCGCGGCTTTGGCGTCGCGCAAAAACGGCCTCGATTGGGACTATTTCGACGAGGCCCTGCTCGCGGCCGGCGCGGCGCCGGCGGACGAGATCGGCGTCTCTTTCTATCTGGAGGATGACGCGGAGGGTGCGCGGCGCCTCGCGGACATTCAGCTTGAACTCGCGAAGCTGAAAGGGTCGGAATTTGAGGGTCTGTTCGGCGCGGCTTTGCCGTCCGGCGGTCTCTCCGCGGAATGCGTCCTGCGCTCGGACGACGAGTGGAAAGATGTCTGGAAGCAGTATTTTAAACCCTTTCGCATGACGGAGCGGCTCACCGTCAAGCCGAGCTTCGAAAGCTATGCGCCCGCGGCGCGCGGGGAGCTTGTGATCGAACTCGACCCCGGCATGGCTTTCGGGACGGGCCGGCACGAGACGACGGCGCTCTGCGCGCGCCTCTTGGAGGCTTCCGTGCGGCCCGGCGCGTCCGTGCTCGACATCGGCTGCGGCTCCGGCATACTCTCGATTGCAGCCGCGCTGCTCGGGGCGGGGGAGGTGCTCGGCATCGATCTCGACGAGGCGGCGGTGGCCGTCGCGCGGGACAATATCGCGGCCAACGGCTGTGCGGATCGCGTGCGCGCCCGGAGGGGCGACCTGCTCAAGGGTCTCGACTTCATGGCCGATATCGCGGTGGCGAACCTGACGGCGGATCTGATCGCGGCGCTGGCCGGCGGGCTGCGGGCACGGCTGAAGACCGGCGGGGTTTTCATCGCGTCCGGCATTTTGGAAGAGAAGCGCGGCTGCGCGCTTTCGGCCCTCGAAGCGGCGGGCTTTCGCATCGCGGAAAGCGCCCTTGCGGGGGACTGGTGTGCGATCAAGGCGGTATGAACAGGTTCTTTGCAGACGAAAATCAAATATCGGGAAACGAGATACGGATCGTTTCGCCGCAGGACGTCAAACATTTGACGCGCGTGCTGCGCGCTGTGCGCGGCGAGCGCATCGAGGTGTCGGACAGCGCGGAATGGGAATACGAAACGGAGTTTTTGCGCCTTGAGGACGGCGCGGCCGTGCTGCGCATCCTGAACCGGCAGCGCTTCGCGCGCGAGCCGGGTCTCAAGGTCGCGCTCTTTCAAGGTTTGCCCAAGGCCGCGAAGATGGATGCGATCATCCAAAAGTCCGTCGAACTCGGCGTTGCCGAGATATTCCCCGTGGCCTGCGTGCGGAGCGTTCTTGCGGGGGAGGCGGTTTCGACGCAAAAGCTCGCCCGTTGGCGGAAGATCGCGGCCGAAGCCGCGAAGCAGTGCCGCCGCGGATTGACGCCGACCGTGCATTCCGTCCTCTCGTTCGACGCAGCGCTTTCCGCGATGCGCGGCTATGATCTCATGCTGTTCCCCTACGAGAACGAAACGGAGCGCAGCCTGAAATCCTGTCTGCGGGGGCTATCCGCGAGGCCGGGGAGCGTCGCGCTGATCATCGGCCCCGAGGGCGGCTTTTCGGCGGAGGAGGCTGCGTCGCCGGTCGCGGCGGGAGCGGTCTCCGTGAGCTTGGGCGGCACGATCTTGCGGACTGAGACGGCGGGACCGGCCGCCGTCGCTATGCTTATGTACGAGTTTGAACAGCAATGAACAGAAGCAACTTATGCGCAAAAAAACCGTAGCGTTCCACACCCTTGGGTGCAGGGTCAACCAATACGAAACGCAGGCCCTGCGAGAGCGTTTCGCCGCCTGCGGCTATAGGATCGTTTCCGAATCCGAAAGCGCGGACGTCAGCGTGATCAACACCTGCACGGTCACGAGCCTTTCTGATCGGAAGTCGCGGCAGTTCATCAGGCGGGCGCGGCGCCGCAATCCCGAGGGCATTGTCGCCGTCGTCGGTTGCTACGCGCAGATGAACCCGCAGGAAACGGCGGCCATGCGGGAGGTGGACATCGTCCTCGGCAGCGCGGAAAAGGGGCGTTTGCCGGAGCTCGTGGCGGCCTTCGCGCGCGACAGGGAAAAACGCGCGGAGCTTCGCCCCTTCGGTGCGGATTTCGACGCCTACACGGGCGTTGCGGGCATGGAATCGCGGACGCGCGCCTATATCAAGATACAGGACGGCTGCGACCGCCGCTGCGCGTACTGCGTGATCCCCTACGCGCGCGGCCCCGCG
>JAITAX010000204.1 GCA_031283865.1 Eubacteriales Family XIII. Incertae Sedis bacterium | reverse complement strand
CACTGCGAAAAATTTGCGCCGTACATGGGGACGCTGTTCCTGTTCCTGCTTCTGGGCAACATGCTCGGGATGTTCGGCTTCCGCCCGACCACGGCCGACGTGAATATGACCTTTGCGCTGTCGATAACCACTTTCCTAATCATACAGTACAACGGTTTCAAGACGATGGGTTTTGTGGGCAAGCTCAAGCATATGGCGGACCCGTACCCGTTCATGTTTCCGCTGAAAGTCATCGAGGAGCTGTCCTTTCCGATTTCGCTCAGCTTCCGGCTTTTCGGCAACATCTTCGGCGGCGTCATCATCATGGCGCTGGTTTTCAACGGCTTGCACAGCCTGTCCGAAACGATATTCGGCAATATACCGTTTATAGGCGAAATCCCGTGGTTGCAGGCGGTCATTCCCCTGCCCGCGAACGCGTTTTTCGATATATTCGAGCCGGTGCTGCAGGCTTTCATCTTCACGATGCTGACGATGGTCTTTGTAAGCATGGCGGTGGTGACACATGAGGACCACGATCACTGACCGGCCGTGACGCCGATTCGACGGGTTCTTGGGTCGGCGGAATACTATATGTTATCGCTGTAAACACACAATAGGTAATCGATTTTGTAGGAGGAAACCATCATGCCATTAGTAACACCCTTAGCCTTTGTTCTCGGAATGTCCGCTCTCGGAGCGAGCTTCACAATGATCGCGGCCATCGGCATCGGCCTCGGCCAAGGTTTCACGGCGGGCAAGGCGGTTGAAGGCGTCGCCAGACAGCCCGAAGCGAAGACCGACATCCTGACGACCATGCTCGTCGGTCAGGCGGTTGCGGAAACCACGGGTATCTTCGCGTTGATCGTCGCCATGGTGCTGCTCTTTGCCAATCCTTTCATCGCGCACCTTTCCTGAGCCGGGGGCGCAATATGGAAGATCAAATTATGGTCAGAGGTCTCATAGACTTCGGACCGACGCTTTTGATGAATCTGGTCACGCTCCTCGTGCTGTACCTGATCCTAAAGAAATTCTTCTTTGAAAAGATCAGGAATTTCGTGCAGGCGCGGGAACAGACCGTAAAGGACGCTTTCGACAATGCCGAGCATGTAAACAAGCTCGCCGACGAGAAGCTGAAAGAATACAACGAACAGCTTGCGCAGATCGACGCGAAGAGCAGGGAAACCATCAAGGAAAGCAAGCAGCGGGCGGACGCGAGAGCGCTGGAGATCCTGAACGAAGCGAACCGCAGGGCCGGCGAGATGATCTCGCAGGCGGAGCGGGAGATCGAACGGGAACAGTTGAAGTCCGTCGGCGAAATGCGGGACCACATCGCTGCCCTTGCCATATACGCGGCCGAGAAGATACTCGAAAAGGAATTGGATCCGTCCGCGCAAACGGCCATAATCGACAGCGTCATAGAACAGGCGGAGACTTCGGGATGGACGCATTGACGGTAGCGGCGACCTATGGCGCCGCCATGTTGGAGGTCGCCCGCGATTTGAATAAAATCGAAGAAACGGACGAGGCGCTTGCGACGCTGGATCAAATATTTCGAGACGAACCGGATTTCTTCAATCTGGTACGCAGCCCGGGCATCGGCGCGAAAGAAAAAAAGAAGGTCCTCGAAACCGTTCTGGAAAACCGCGTCGAAAAAGAGTTGCTAAACTTCCTGTTCATCTTGATCGACAAGAGACGGATCGGCGGCTTTCACGCGATTGCGAAAGCCTATCGCGCGCAGGTGAACGCGAATCTCGGCGTTTCGATCGGGACCGCGTATTCCGCCGTGCCTCTGTCCGAGGACAGGCGGAGGCGGCTGGAGGAGGAAACGGGCAAACTCCTCAAGAAAAACGTGCGGCTTGACAACTTGATCGACAGCGAGATCATCGGGGGCGTGCGCATATTCGTCGAAGGAAAGCTGATCGACGCCAGCGTCAGACAGCGCCTCGATACCTTGCGAGAGCAGCTTGCGCAGCTTTAGAGAACCCGCCCCTTTTTTGCCGCGGGGCCGGCGCGCGCCCGCGCGGACCGGCAAGCCCGGATGTCACAAATCTAAGGAGAGAACACTATGAATCTCAGACCTGAGGAAATAAGCGCGGTCATAAGAGAGCAGATCAAAAATTACAAAAACGAATTGAACATCTCCGATTTCGGAACGGTCATACAGGTCGGCGACGGCATTGCGCGGATATACGGGCTTGAAAACTGCATGTCCGGCGAGCTTCTGGAATTTCCGAACGAGGTGTACGGCATGGCCCTGAACCTCGAAGAGGACAACGTCGGCGTCGTAATCATGGGCAACGACAAGGGGATCAAGGAGGGCGACATCGTAAAACCCACGGGCAGGGTCGTCGAAGTCCCCGTCGGCGAAGAGCTGATCGGCCGCGTAGTCAGCGCCATAGGGCAGCCGCTCGACGGCAAGGGTCCTGTCAAGACGAAGAAAACAAGGCCCGTCGAGAGTCCCGCGCCCGGCGTTCTGGCGCGCAAATCCGTCCACGAGCCGCTGCAGACGGGCATCAAGGCCATCGATTCGATGATCCCGATCGGCAAGGGCCAGCGGGAACTCATCATCGGCGACAGACAGACCGGGAAGACGGCCATCGCCATAGATACCATCCTGAACCAGAAAGACGGGGACGTCATCTGCATCTACGTCGCGATCGGACAGAAGAAATCGACCGTCGCGCAGATGGTGCAGCAGCTCGAGGACAAGGGGGCGATGAAGTACACCATCGTCGTTTCCGCCACGGCCAGCGACGTCGCGCCGCTCCAGTACATCGCGCCCTACGCCGGCTGCGCGATGGGCGAAGAATTTATGTACGCGGGCAAACACGTCCTCATCATCTACGACGATCTCTCCAAGCACGCGGTCGCCTACAGGGCCATGTCGCTGCTTTTGCGCAGGCCGCCGGGACGCGAAGCCTATCCGGGCGACGTTTTTTACCTGCACAGCAGGCTTCTCGAACGCGCGGCGAAGCTGTCCGACAAACTCGGCGCAGGCTCGCTGACGGCGCTTCCCATCATCGAAACGCAGGCCGGCGACATCTCAGCCTACATCCCGACGAACGTGATTTCGATCACGGACGGGCAGATCTTCTTGGAATCGGATCTTTTCTTCTCGGGGCAGCGCCCCGCCGTAAACGCCGGCATCTCCGTGTCGCGCGTCGGCGGCAACGCGCAGATCAAGGCCATGAAGCAGGTCGCAAGCAGGGTCAAACTCGAGCTTGCGCAGTATCGCGAGCTGGCGAGCTTCTCACAGTTCGGCTCGGATCTCGACAAGGAGACGAAAGAACGCCTCGACCACGGACTCGTCCTCATGGAGGTGATTAAGCAGCGCCAGTACAGCCCCGTACCCGTGCAGCACCAGATCATGATCTTCTACGCAGCCGTCAACGGCTATCTGCGGGACGTCGAACTCGATAAGATCAAGGATTTTGAGAAAGGTCTGTACGACTTTGCGGACACGCATTACCCCAAGATCAGCGAAAGCGTAAAATCCGCGGGGCTTCTCGACAAGGAATCGGAGGAAGCGCTCAAGGAGGCGATTGCGAAGTATAAGGACGTGTTCAAAAAGGAATACGATACCCTGCTGTAATGCGGCATTGGAGGTGAAATCTTGGCGAACAGTTCCATGCAGGACATAAAACGCCGCGTCAAGAGCGTTACAAATATAGAACATATCACAAACGCCATGAAGCTGGTATCGGCGGCGAAGCTGCGACGGGCAAAGACCACCTTTGAAAAGACCGGCGAATACCTGCACTTTGTGACGGAATCCATAGAGGATATATTTAACAACAGCGCGGACGTTCCGCAGAGGTATCTGGAGGGGAACCGCGAAATCAAAACCACCTGTTACATCGTGATTACGAGCAACAAGGGGCTTTGCGGCAGCTTCAATTCCAACGTGATTAAGCTGGCCGACGCGGAGATCAAGGCCGATCCGGAACGCCCCGAGATCGTGGCGGTCGGCAGCCGTGGCCGGGATTTTTTCCGAAAGGCGGACTACGACATATGCGGCGAATACATGTTGCCGCCCGAGAATATTTCCTTTATCGAAACGCATGATATCAGCGTTCCCGTGATCAGCGACTACGTGGAGGGCAAGATCGACGAGGTTGTCATGATCTACACCTCTTTCGTATCGACCTTGGAGCAGCGCGTCAAGACCGTGCGGCTTCTTCCGTTTTCGATCAAGCGCAATCTCGATGTGATGCCGATGGAAAAACAGGTGGATTATGAACCGTCCACGGAAGAGGTATTCAACTACCTCGTGCCGAAATACGTCGAGATCATGATCTACAGCGCCATCGTCGAGTCCGCGACCTGCGAGCACGCGGCGCGGCGCATGGCGATGGAAAACGCGACGGAAAACGCGAACAACATGATCGCCGACTTGACCTTGTTCTACAATCGCGCGCGGCAGGCGGCCATCACGAGTGAGATCACGGAGATCGTGAGCGGCGCCGACGCGCTTAAATAGGAGGACTACTATATGAGTGAGAATGCAGGAAAGGTACAGCAGATCATAGGACCGGTGGTGGACGTCAAGTTCCCGCCGGAGGAGATGCCTGAGCTTCTCAACGCCGTTACGATCGACGCGGCGGGCAGACCGATTGTGACAGAGGTGGCGCAGCATATCGGGGACGACGTGGTCCGGTGCGTGTCGCTGTCCTCGACGGACGGTCTGCGGCGGGGCATGACGGCCCACAACACGGGTGCGCCGATCTCCGTTCCGGTCGGAGAGGAGGTTCTCGGCAGGCTGTTCAACGTCATAGGCGAGAACATCGACGACAAGGAAGCCGT